>DAOTWI010000848.1:0-3537 GCA_034436075.1 Roseiflexus sp. | reverse complement strand
CCCCGCCAGCGGCAGCAACCACCATCCGCCATCTGCGCCGCGATCCACGTCGTAGAGCCAGTCGACTGTCCCCACCACAAAGCGCGCATCAGGCGGCGTGGCGCGCGCCGCCCACGCAATCGCCGCCAGGTCCGCCGGTCCGGCGAGCACGGTGTCGGGGCGAACGATGGCACGCCAGTGGTTCGTTCCCCACAGCATCACGCCAACCGCCAGCGTAACGGCGCTCAGACGCCAGGCAAACCGGCGCCAGTCAGCGCGTGGAAGGTTTCTCAGCAAGGCTGACACAAAGACGCGAAGACGCAAAAGTGTGTTGTGGACGTTGTCAAGCTCTGCGTCTTTGCGCCTTTGCGTGAATGGTCTCGAGAGATGCTGTGAGACGCTCCAATCAACGGCTGCCGCCCCGCCAGCGATCAGCAGCGCCAGCGGCGCGAACATGGTGATCGTCAGCGCCTCGTTGGTAATGAACGAGAGATACGGCAGCCCGATAACTACTGGATTCGCCAACAAAACCGCAATCGCACACCAGATGATGAGCCAGGTAGCGGCGCGGCGCCGCTGCGAGAGCGCCACGAGCGCCCCCATGCCGCCGAGGGCGAGCAACATAGGGTTCGTGCCTGCCCAGAGCAATTCCAGCGGCAGGGCGTTGTACGCGGCATTGCCAGCGATGTGCATGGCGGAGCTTCCGGTTCCTGGCAACACGCGCCTCGCCAGCAGAACGATCCAGGGCGCAGTCATCGCCAGCGCGCCCGCCAGGGCACTAGCCTGCCACATGACCATGCGTCGCCAGAATGCGGTGTGTTCGGTGATCAGCAGTGCGACGCACGCCGCCAGTGTCAGCGCAAAAACGACAAAATGCACCAGACTGAGACCCGCCAGCAGGAGCGCCAACAGCGCCGCTGAAGCCAGTCCAGGGTTGCGTCGCAGCGCGTCCAGAGCAATCAGCACAGCTGGCAGCATCAGCATGCCAGCCAACAGCGTGTATCGTCCCCAACTCACGTAGTACGCCGGCATGACCGACGCCAGACCGACGACGAGACCGGCGGCAGCGCCAGCAATCGGGCGCTGCCAGAGGCGCAATGCCAGCGCAGCATACGCCGGAACCATCAATGCTCCCATCACCTGACCGCTCCAGAGTATCAGGCGTGGCAGCGATTCCGGTGTATGGATGCCAATCGCCTGCGCCAGCGTCGCCATGAAGACGTGATACCCCCAGTGGTAGGTCAACCCATCGACAGGAAGATATGGACGCAAGGAGAGCGGCGCAGCGCCCTGTTCAAGGCTGACGCGAATCAAGAGCGCGTGGTGCGCCGAGTCGACCCAGACGGGCAATGCAAGATCGCGAATCTGCTCGAAGCGCAGCCAGAAGGTCAGCGCCGTACTGCCAGCGATGACCAGATGCCAGATGCTGCCGTCAAGTGTAAGCGTTGGCGCAGCGACAGGAATGCGATGAAGCGAGACGAGAATGATGATCAGGAAGACGATCAGGGCAAGATGCACCATCACCGGGCGTATCGAAATGCCTGACCACGTAAGCCAGAGGTAGAGAAGCGGGATCAGGCTCAGGCTTGCACCAACTGCCAGGGTAAAGCGCTCGAGAGCGGTCTCCCCGGCGTCTGGCGCGATCCGCAGGAGCAGAGCCAGTCCAGGGAGCATGATTACGATGAGGATACCAGTGATGAGTTCCACAACACCGCCGGTCTTATACCATCAGGATCTTTGACTTACTCCTTCCTGTAACGCTCTCCCGATCGACGCGGCTCGGACTGGCGCGGCTCGGACTGGCGCGGCTCGGACTGGCGCGGCTCCGATTTGCGCCGCTCGGACTGGCGCGGCTCCGATTTGCGCCGCTCTTCTTCGAGGGCGCGGGCGATCAGGCGCTCGAAAAATCCCTCGCGTTTTTCTTCCGCCTCTCCGGTACTGGTCTGCTGGTCGTTCGCTGCACCTGCAAGCGGCTGCGGCTGTGTAAGGGTGACAATCTTCTGTTGAACCAGCGTCGCAATGCCAACGTACACATCAATCGGCGCTACTGCCAGATCACGTGCAATGTCCGGGATCGACCGTCGCCCATCTATGATCATGAGCAATGGACCCAACTCTTCACCGACCAGCGCCTGTGCACGCTGAACTGGCATCTGTAATGCCGGGATCGCGCCCAGCGCCGGCACATAGGGGCGCACCGTCGCCCACGTCTGCGCCTGATGCTCCGCCAGTTCGATAATCTCCCACGGGTCCATCCAGAGCGTCGGCGTCACCAGCTTGCTATCGGCGATGAAGCGGAAGGGCGCATCGTGCTCGGCGAACATGCGTCCAATGGCATCGACGCCCTGTAACCCGGACAGTTCTACGTGCTGCGGTAGACCGTCGCGGAAGAAGATGCGACCGACATCGTCGCTTATCTGCACTTCCAGAACGCCGCTCACCGAACTGTAGACCGCCATTTCGATCAGTTCGCGCAGCGAGAACTGGCTAAGAGAACCTTCGAGTTGCACATCACGTCTCCGCGTTACTCAGCCACCAGACTGACGCCATTGCGCCGGCTGACTGAAAACGGACGGTTTGCTCAACGCTATTATAGCGTATGCCTGGTAAAAAAGCGCCTGCACGGGCTGCTGCCTGACCATGCACCAGCAACCGATGATGGGGTAATGGGACATCATTCTGCCATAGACCAATCGCACGCCCGTTGACCGCCCGTGATTGGCGTGGGCTTCGACAGGCTCAGCCCGCGCCAGCCGCGCCACCAGCGCCAGCGGGGCTTCGACAGGCTCAGCCCGCGCCAGCTGTTCCACCGGCGCCAGCGGGACTGTTCAGGTTTTGGTTGATCGCTCTATAAGAAACCCGCGCTTCAGGCGTGCGTAAATGTCTCAGGATCGTTACAAACACAAGGAATGTTTGCCATGCGCACCGTCAAACAACGAATCGCATCGCTCATTACGGCGGCCATTTTCCTTGGGATTCTGTGGGTCATCCTTGGGCGCGTCTGGATCGTCATCTGGGTTCAGGTTCCCTGGTGGGGGCTGCTGTTGATTGGCGTCATCTTGTTTCTGATTATCGACTACCTGGTGCATCGCGCGTTCGGCGGGAAGCCCTAGTTCGGTTATCATGGCAATGGATTCGCTGTGCGACGGGAACCGCGCCGTTCGCGCCGAACTTAATGAGATCGTATGTTTCCTGAACTGACGGATCGCCAGCGCCGGATTGTTGCGCTGGCGGATGAACTCGCGGCGCGCTTCGCTGAGCGCGCGGATCGGTATGACCGCGAGGGGAGTTTTCCTTTCGCCAACCTTGCCGACCTGCGCGACTCAGGGTATCTGCGCCTGGTTGCGCCGCCGCAGTATGGCGGCGAAGGCGCCGATCTGTTCGAGATAACGCTGGCGCAGGAGCGCCTGGCGCGCGGTTGCGGCGCGACGGCGATGGCGGTCGATATGACTATTCACCTGATCGGACGGCTGGCGGAAATGCCGTCGTGGCCCGAACCGATCGTTGCGATGGTCTGTCGCTCGGTCGTTGACGAGGGCGCGCTGATCAACTCAGCCG
>DAOTWI010000847.1:0-3482 GCA_034436075.1 Roseiflexus sp. | reverse complement strand
GTGCGCGCCACGCACGGCAATCGCCTTCACCCGCTTGCGCGCCATGATGGCGCCGGCGCCCGCTGGTTCGACAGCAAACGCGCCCTCGGCAACGATGGCGCTGTACGAAACCCCCGCTTCTCCCGCCGGTCCAATACAAAGCACAGCATACTCATCGCCGAGTTCCCGGCGCAGCGCCTGGTTTGTCGCCTGCGTGTCGAGACCCAGGAGATTCGTCGCGGGGCGAATCTCCACCTGCGAGCCGTCAATCCGGATCCAGCACCAGTCGGGACTTTGCCCCTCAAGAATCAGCAGATCGTGACCGGCGCGACGGAGATGCGCCCCCCATCGCCCCGACGCCCATCCGTGTGAAATGGAATTGGTGATTGGCGAGCGTGTCGTCACGGTAAAACCGCTGAATGTCACGCCCGCAAGCGGTCCGGCGCTAAAGATCAGGAGATTGGCGGGCGCCAGCGGACCGATTTTCGGAGGAACACGCTGCGCAAGAAGCCAGGCGGCGGCGCCGCGCCCGCCGAGAACGTGTTGTTCAACCTCGTCAGGCAACGTTTCTGTCATCACGCGCTGATCAGTCAGTGCAACCTGGAGTGTTTGCAGCGGCATGACATGTTCCTCCGTCTGCGCATCAGGAGCAGTCATTGCGAGGAGCGCAGCAACGATGCAATCGTTGATTGGGTCAGGGAGTTGTGTCGCTTTGCTCGCCGTGACGCCGTTCCCTGGCTATTCGGATTGGTCCGAAGAGCAACAAACCATTCGTGTGTATCCTTAGGCAGCAGCCTTGACCGGCTGCCCCAGATAGATCGGTTCGAGTGCGGCGACGCTGTCGTGGTCACCGGCAATCAGGCGTTTCCATGCCAGTTCCGCCAGGAAGGCGGGGCGACGCACATTCGCCGCAGGCGACGGAAAGCGCGCGCGATCATGCAGCAGGCGGCGCAGCGTCGCCTGGGTTTCGGCGTCGATGTCACCGCAGAAAAGCGCCGGTTCGTTCATCATCGCCGCAAGATCGGCAAGCGTGACGTTCTGCGCGTCTTGCGCGTCATCAGCGAGCGTCGCCACCCTGCCGCGCCCCAGGTTAATGATCGGCACGACACGCAGGTGCGACGTGCGATGCTGATGCGCCAGCGCCTGAAGCGTCCCGATGCCGATCAGCGGCAGGTCACGCGCCAGCGCAAATCCTTTGGCGACGCTCATCCCGACCCGCAGCCCGCTCCAGCTGCCTGGTCCCAACGCCACAGCGACCGCCTGAATATCGCTGCGTGCGCAACGAATGTGGCGCAGCAACAGGTCGATCTGCGGCAGGAGTTGCGCTGTATGGTCGCGCCCCGCGCGCCAGATGCACTCGCCGATGACGCCGCGCTCCCCATCATAGCAGGCAATGCCAGCGTCAGCCGTCGATGTGTCAATCGCAAGCAGCATAGGTCAGGTGAACGCCGTCTTCTTCAGCGTATCGACCAGGTCCTCATAGCGCCGACCGTGCGGCGTGAAGCGCACGACCCGCTTGGTCTCGCTCAGATGGCTGAGATGCACATCGAGCCGTTCGTCCGGCAGCAACGCTTCTGCGCGCTCCGCCCACTCGATCAGGCAGACGCCATCACCGTCGAGCGCCTCTTCCAGCCCAACGCCGCGCAGTTCCGCCAGCCGCTCGATGCGGTAGAGATCGGCGTGGTAGATTGGCATCCCGCTGCGTTGCGCACCAGCGCGATACTGATTGATCAACACGAAACTCGGGCTGTTGACCGTATCGGTTGATCCGAGACCCTGAACAATCCCCTTGATCAGGTGCGTCTTTCCCGTGCCAAGGTCGCCGCGAAGCGCCACCACATCGCCGCGCCGCAACAGTTCGCCCAGACGCTGACCGACGCGCATTGTCTGCGCGACGCTGTGTGAAACAAAATCGAGAATGTGCGGCGAATGGACAACGTTTCGTACGCTCATAGGCACCATTGTAGCACAGGATACGGTCGTTCTCACAACAACCGCCATGCCTCCGGGTACAGGCATGATTTGTCAGGAAACGACGCTCCGGTCGCCAGCGATTGAAATCGCCCCTGACGGGCCTGCAGCCGACCGTCCGCCTACGCGGAAGGGAACGAGGGCGTCCACGCAGGTGGACGCCCGGCGGAACGCCCGCCCGGCGCGACTTATGGACTTTGATATATTCCGCTATCCGTTCGTCCGCCCGGCGGCTGATGGACGTTGAAAAATTATTCCGCTATCCCCCTGGGCGCCCGGCGGCTGAAGCCGCGGGCTCCTGCTGCGAAGCCCGCCTGCGCGGGCTGGACCGGGCGATGGCGGATTATTTTCTCAAACTCCAGAAGCCGCGGGCTCCTGCTGCAAAGCCCGCCTGCGCGGGCTAGATCTGGCGATACCGGATTAATTTCTCAAAAACCATTTCAGTCGCCAGCCAAGGCGCAGGCAGGGATGCGCTTTCTTGCCGCCTGACAATTCATGCCTGGCCCCCCCATGCCTCAACAGGCAGAGAAGAACCGCGCTTTGACCTGACACCTTACTACAACGCGCGCCTGCGTAATGCGCGATAGCGCCGGATGAGCGCATTCGTCGAACTGTCGTGCGCCAGTGATGGCGCATCAGCGCTCATCAACTCAGGCGCGATGCGCCCCGCCAGCGCCTTGCCCAGCTCGACGCCCCACTGGTCGAAGGGGTTGATGTCCCAGATGACGCCCTGCGTAAAGACGCTATGCTCGTAGAGCGCCACGAGCGCGCCAAGGATCGCTGGCGTCAACCGTTCCGCCAGAATAGTGTTCGACGGACGGTTGCCGGGGAAGGTGCGATGCGGCGCCAGCCACTCCGGGGTTCCTTCCGCCAGCGCCTCTTCCGTCGTTTTGCCGAATGCCAGCGCCTCCGCCTGCGCGAACATATTCGCCATCAGCAGATCGTGGTGATTGCCAAGCGGATTGAGCGTTTCGGCAAACCCGATGAAATCACACAATACCAGCCGTGTGCCCTGGTGGATCAACTGGTAGAACGAGTGCTGGCCATTCGTGCCCGGCTCGCCCCAGTAGATCGGTCCGGTCTGATATGTCACCGGCGCACCCGACAGCGTCACCGATTTGCCGTTGCTCTCCATCGTCAGTTGTTGCAGGTACGCCGGAAAACGCTTGAGGTAGTTGTCGTAAGGCAGGATGGCAACCGTTTCGACGCCGAAAAAGTTCACATACCAGACGGTCAGCAACCCGTGGATCACCGGCAGATTGCGTTCGAACGGCGCCGTGCGGAAGTGCTCGTCCATTGCGTGGAATCCGGCGAGCATATCGCGGAAACGATCGGGACCGAGCGCAATCATGGTCGAAAGCCCGATCGCCGAGGTCATTGAGTAGCGCCCGCCAACCCAATCCCAGAAGCCGAACATGTTGGCGGTGTCGATGCCGAACGTCGCCACCTCGACGGCATTTGTCGAGACGGCGACGAAATGGCGCGCCACCGCCGCTTCATCGCCGAGCGCCGCCAGCAGCCAGGCGCGCGCC
>DAOTWI010000846.1:0-17289 GCA_034436075.1 Roseiflexus sp. | reverse complement strand
GTGCGGTCGCGCCCGTCGCCGTTGCTGTAGAGCAGCGGCAGTTCGACGTTGCGCAGCGCCGTGGTGCGCGGCAGCAGCATATACTGCTGAAACACGAACCCAATCTTCTGATTGCGGATCGCCGCCAGCGCGTCGTCGTCCAGGCTGCCGACATCCACCCCGTCGAGCAGGTAGGTCCCCGCGGTCGGCTGATCCAGGCAGCCGAGCATATTCATCAGGGTGCTCTTGCCGCTGCCCGACGGTCCCATAATCGCCACCATCTCCCCCTCGTCAATGGCGAGTGACACCCCGCGCAACGCATACACCTCGACATCTCCCATCCGGTAGATTTTGACCACATCACGCACTTCGATGAGCGGTTTCATGGACATGAATGCGCCTTTGTACGGTTATAAACCGGTAATGAAACTCAGATACACTGATCATGGACGCCCCAGAAGAGCAGAGGAGTCCTCATGACCACCAACTACGTCCTCATCG
This sequence comes from Roseiflexus sp., assembly GCA_034436075.1. Classification (GTDB taxonomy): domain Bacteria; phylum Chloroflexota; class Chloroflexia; order Chloroflexales; family Roseiflexaceae; genus Roseiflexus. Next base: position 16,809 of record DAOTWI010000846.1, on the reverse strand, counting down.
ATTACGAGAACGTCCCATCCCGACCTGTTGCCGCTGCTCGACCACAAACAGATGCGTGTGATCGTTTTCGTCGGCGCGGGTCAGAAATCCGTGCCGTTCGAGTTCGCGTCGGCAATGCAACGCCTGGGAGCGCGCGCCGCCTATCTCAAACTGTCTGGCAATGGCTCGAATGCACTCGATTTCCACATCGCCTTCTATCTTGGCGTACTGGCGGTGCGCGACCCCGCAGCGCACGTTCACATTATATCCAAAGATACGGGCTACGACCCGCTCATCCAGCATCTGCGAGCGAAAAACATCAAGGCGCATCGCTTCGAGGACGTCCGCGGCATCCCCATCATCAAAAAAGCCTTTCCTACTCCGCCGCCACCGGCATCAGCGCCCGAATCGACAGGTTCTCCTGCGGTTCCCGGCGCGGCGCCTCCATCGATCCCTGACCAGAACGGACACCCCGCTCCCGGCGCCCACACAACCAATGGCAGCGCCCACGCCCCGGCAGCGCCAAACGGCGCGGCGGTGTGAAGGCGGTGCATGGCAATGGCGTGTATGGCGCGTCTGGCGCTATCGCCGCCCTCACGATCATTCGTGAAAACCAGGGGTACGCCAGAGATGGCAGCAATGGCGCTTCACCCATCCAGGCGTCGCCTGAGACCAGGATAGCAGCGGAGAACGCCGTTCCCGCACACAGGACAGAAGCAACCAACAACGCAGATGCACCGGCGAAGGATGGGGCTGCACAACCTGCGGATGCCAGCGCTCCCGCTCAACTTTTACCAAGAGAGTTGTAAGCAGGAGACCGTGAGTTGTTCCGCTGGAGACGTTTCACCGCCGTGATCGATCAACGGCGGGACCTTATAGGTCGTAGGGGGCTTCCTCCTTCTAACGTTCAACGTTGAACGTGCAATCTGGTGCGCCTCTGTGCTACAACGGCGCTACCTTCAACCTTCCCGCCTTCCCGCCTTCAACCTGTAACCTGCCTCCCCCTTTACCGGTATGCTAACATACATATTTGAGGGTCTATACGCCTGCGGAAGGAAGAAGGGGCATGCTACCAGTGTTCTGGGTGTTACCGGCGCTCATCACAGTTGCCGTTGCTCTCTTCATGTGGCTGGAAGCGACAAAACACCCCGACGCTGCAACGGCGCAGCGCTGGTGGAATCGGTTGTGGCCCACAGTGTTTGTGAGCATCTCGGTCTCTCTGGTGTTCTATGCCGCCCTTGCCGGGATTGAGGACGACATTGTCACCCGCACGGAGTCTATCAACGAATCAGTGCGTGATACCGGGCACGCACTCTCTGCCCGTTACCCGCAGATGCTCCGGTTTAGCGCGCCTGCGACCGACCCGTTGGAACTGACCATCTGGCTCGAACGAAATGCTGGCGCCACGCCGCTGACCTTTACCGTCGAACTGAGCAGCAGCGCCGTGCTGTTCGTCGATGCTGCCGAAAAACCGGGCGAGCCGCGCTTGACGCTGACTGTCGATAGCGGATCGCCGCCGCAGAAGGTGCTCCTCCAACCGCTGCTGTCGAACAGAAGTGAGCGGATGGTCGTTGATGTGACTGTCCGTAATGCAACCGGCAATGAGTTGCTGACGAAGCCGCTGACCATCGCGCGTGAAACGCAGGCGGGGTTCTACAGGCGTGTGTTTGTGACCCGCTTCTTCGGCGATGCCGGGCTGGCGCTGGCAGTGGCATCAGCCGTGCTCGGCATTGGCTGGCAACTGCTCAACGAAGGACGACAGACTCGTGTCAGCCAGCAACGTGATCGCATTCGCGAACTACGTGACCTTTTCGACCGCGATCTGCTGGAATGGGCGCTTGCGTCCCGGGCGCTGGAACAGGAAGCGAAGAAGGGGTGGGAGGAGCAGGCGCGTCTTGAACTGCGCGGGACTCTCGACAAGCAAGAGCAGCAACTGACCAACAGGGCGACGCAGGAGCGCGTGAAACGTCTGTTGCACGATGCAGCGGAGTACTATCGCAACAGTGACATCCAGCGCTGCAATACCGCACTCGACCTCGTCTTTCGGGCGTATGCCGCAAACTTTGCTGAATTTGGGCGTCTTCCGTGCCATTTACCGGATGCACGCACTGCAGACCGGCAGCAGGCTGAGGCCATCCTGCATATCTGTGGAGACTTGCTCCTTCATTTTCCAACGGATGCGCGTGAACTTGCAGCGGCTGCGCTCGAAATGCTTGCACTTCAATCCAGTAATCAAGAAGTGAAAGAGTGCCTGAGACGCACTCTGCGGGCGAGGGATATCGAAACCGGCACTGACGCAGAATCTAGGGCTGCCAGACTCAGCGAACTGGCATCCACCCACCCGCGGGTACGCAGGCAACTGACAGAACTGTTACCCTGGACGTTCGTATGGCCGCCGATCTCGATCGTTCCTGGAACGGTCATTCGAACGGAGTCGGTCACTGCCTGGCTGGATGCCAACGGGTTGGAGGTACATCCTTTCGATGCACATGAGTTGCAGGGTCATCAATCGTTTCTGGCGAGCGTCACTCTGCCAGAAGCGCAACAAGCGGCTATAATACAGTCACAACCTCTTATCGTGGTCGGACGTCGATTCGATCGCCATATCGCTGCGGTTGCATTCTCTGAAGAACTGCGACGCTACTACCAACCGCTTCCGCCATCCGAACAACCAATGCTGGTGATGGTCAGACTGTCCGACCAGAATGCGAAAGAGCGTAACGAGGTATTGAACAGTGTGGTACAGGAAGCAGGAACGGCATGGCTTCGTTTGATTGCCGAACAGCCGGGTGTTTTACTCTGGTTGCCGGACGACGAACAGGCGCTGCTGGCGGAATGGCTTGTATGGATCAGCGGTTCGCCACGAGTGTTGCGGCAGCGACTCCGGCACGCTGGGCTGAAAAGCGGCGTTCAGGAGCAGATCGTCCTTCGTCGTCTCAACGACCTGTTGACCGGCATTGATAAAGCAGCGCCGCATCCAGATATGTTCCTCAACTGGCTGGCGATTCGCCCGCCAGGAGTAGAGCACTTGCGGTTGATCGTCATTCATGCCGGCGACACACACATCAGAATAGTCGTAGATGCGCTATCTGAGGTGCAGGACATTAAGGCTGTGTGGACGCTCTTTACCTCACCAATGCGCAGGCAAACATTTGCCGGAACTCACGGCATTGCGCTGGAGTGGTCTGAAGACGAGTTGCTCGAACTGTTGAATGTCGCGGTCACAAGCGCAGGCAAATCCAGGAAAAACCTGACCGATCTGATTGAGATGGACGACCCCGCATTGAACGAAAAAAAGTTCCTGCTCGACACGTTGACGCACGCGCACGGTTCGTTCGAGCGTGCGCTTTCGATCTGCCGGCGCGCCCTCGTCCATCATCTCGCCAGTCGCCCCGATCAGAACGACCCAAAGCATCGTTTTCTGAACGAGCATGATTTTATTGCTGCCCTGCTGGATGCTTGAGGAATGGAACCGGATCGCCACAGCATAGCCGCTGAAGCGTTCGATGCGCTGTCAGCGGAGCGCGAACCGCATCTGCAACCGGCGGTGTTCGTCGAGCCGCCGCAGTATGCGGTATATGCCAGTATGCGCTCGTTTGTGGTATTCGGCGATGGCGGCTCGGGCAAGACAGCGCTGCGCCTGGCGCTGACACGCCAGGCGATGCCGGAACATGCTCTGCCGACCATCCTGGTCGTTCACTGGCAGCCTGATCCATTCGAGGGAGTCCAGGGCAGCCCTGCTGTGCGCCTCTTTGTGCGCCAGGCGCTGGAAGCATGCGCCGCAACGCTGCTCAAGACTTTTGCCCGCCACCCGCACCTGTTTCACAACGCGCCGCCAACCGTGCAGATGGCTGCGCACTGGTTTATCCAGACCTGCGCAGGTCAAGACCAGTATCATCTGCTGGCAGTTATCGAGGAGGAGATCGCTGCTCCAGAGGGACGATCCCTCTCTCGCCGCCTGGTCACCGATCCTGCGTCGCCGGTGCTGCACGTAGAGGTCGCCGAACAACGCATCATTGCGCTTCTGACAACCACGCTCCAGCGGATGGGCATGCGCGGCGTGTGGGTGATGGTCGATGGATTCGAACCATGGCTGCGCGGCGCCGCACCTGCCCTGTCGGATCTGCTGACCGCCATCCTTTCGACACTCGAACTCTTCGACCTGAACGGCTTTGCGATCAAGATGTTCGCGCCGCGCGCGCTGGAACCGGTCATTGCCAGCAGTTGGGGCGCCGTCAAAGGACGTGTCGATCTCTACACCCTCTCATGGACGCCAGACCAGTTGACTCTGATTACCGAACGTCATATCGCGGCAAAGATCGGCAGATCGCAAGTGACGTTTGGCGACCTCTGCGCAGCAGACGACGAGGTGCGCGCATGGCTGCAACGCTACGGCGGCGGCACGCCGCGCGGCTGGCTCAAACTCGTGCGCCCGCTGCTCGATGCCTTCCTGGCATCCGGTGCGTCACAACCTCTTTCGCGCGATGCCTGGCGTGAGGTGCAGCGCATCCATCCTCCGCGCCTGTCCATCGATCTCGTCACCGACCGCGTGTTCATTGGCGATGCCGAGATCAGCGGGTTACAACCTCGCCCCTACCGCCTGCTCCGCTACCTGTACGAAAACCGCACGCGGCGCGTGCCGCGCAGCGAACTCTACTATCGCGCCTACCAGGAGCTTGCCGAAGAACCGCGCGCTCACCACGATCGCGGCTGGGAAGACCCCGCCGACTGGAACAATGTGCTCGATAATGCGCTGCTGCGCCTGCGCAAAATCATCGAACCCGATCCGCGCCATCCGGTCTATATCCTGACCGACCGCGGCTGGGGCGTTAAGCTGGAGAATGCATTGTAGTGCGCCACTACACGTTCAAACAAGCGCACACAAAGGCGCAGAGGCACGAAGATGCCACAAGCTCCCCTCTCCCGCACTGCGGGAGAGGGGAGGGGATGAGGGCGAAAAAGGCATCCAGGCGAGCGATCGCTTCCCTGCGTTCACGTGTAAAAAATTTGTGCTATCCATAAGATCCATGTCGCTTCGCGTGAGGTCGCGGTGAGGATGGAGTGACGCAGATGACAGCCATGTGCCACAAAGATGCTCTGTGCGACGCTCTATACTGTGTAAGGTTTACACACTGCACGGCGAACTGCGAACGAGCGTTCTACCTCATTCTGATGCCATAAGACGAACAATGTTGCTATCAGATAAGGTCCATACCTGATTACTTTCATGACCGCTTTGGTTTGTAAAAATTCTTTACACCTTTGGATTGGTTATGGTTTCTCTGGCAGACAATTTTCCTGCAGACCAGACCCTGCGCACCGACTGGTTTCAGCGCCTCGGCTTAAGGTTCGATCCCTACGTCCATTTAGAAGCCTCAAGCGATCCGCACCTCTCTGAGTATACGGTCAATCTTGACATCTTCCGCACCGCCTGGGATGCTGCGCCAGCGATCATTTTTGCGCCGCCGGGAGGCGGCAAAACGGCGACGCGCGTCGCCGTCACCCGCACGTGCTGGTACGATATCGGCGGCGCGTATCCCTTCCCGCTGCCGTATAACCTGGGCGCGGCGCCGCTCACGGGCAAACCGCCAACCGCAGACCAGCATCTGCGTCTGCTGCTCGAAGCCGGAACGTGCGCGTTGCTCACCGGTCTTGCATTTCGACCGGAGCGGTTATTGCGGGCGTCTCCCGCCGATATTCGCGCTATCGTCGGACTGTTGCGCGCCGGGTTGCCCGGTCCGCTCAATTATTACCTGGACGTTTTACGCGAGACCGGTACGCCTGCCGGGTTGACCCCGCTGCTGGAACGGACCTATGCGCTCACTGCGCCGCCGCCGCCTGATGCGCTCCGCCATTTCTGCGATGTGATCGAGAAGACCGACGCCGATGCCGTGTGTGGTCAACCGGAAGAACTGTTCAAATTCTTTGTCGATCTGGCGACCGATGCACTGGGTTTCAGCCATGTCCTGCTTCTGATCGACGGTATCGATGCCATTTACGAGAATCAGGCGGAAAACCGACTGGCGCGGCAATGGGTCGCCGATCTGTTCGATTATTCAGAAGTGTGGGCGCGATTAAGCGTTTTTATCAAATTGTTTGCGCCTGATATCATAGAGTCGTATATTACTGGTTATCTCCACGCCTATGCCATTGCTGCACGCATCGCCCATGTTGTCTGGAACGCCGATCTCCTGGTCGAACTGCTGCGCAAACGCATATTTGTCGCTTCCGACGGGCGGTTCGAGTCGCTTGATGCGATCAGTACGCCGGCGCTCACCGACGTAGAGCGGCAGATCGTCGATGCCATTGCGCCGCTGCCGCGCATCGCGCTTCAGGTGACGCGGCGCGCGCTTCTGCACCACGCAGCACGCACCGAAGAGGGACAACTCGATGAAGACGATCTTCGCCAGGCCATCGCCTGGTATCAACTCCATGCGGCGCCACGCGTGTAAGGTGCAGCGTCGCGTGATTAAGGGTCGTTGCGGTCAATCCCGCCCGGAAGAAAGCGTTTGCTCGCTCGTATGGCGAACGCTGCTTCTGAATCAGAAAAGGGAGGATCTTATGACTCTGCCTGGAACCCCGGCATACAGTCCGGGGCTTTTCGTCAACCGCGAAACCGAAATCAGACGGGTGACGGATGCTCTCCAGGGAATTGCAGATGGGAAAGCGGAACATGCACGGACGATCGTGTTTCGTGGCGAACGCGGTCTGGGCAAAAGCTGGCTGGCAATCCACCTGCACCGGTACGTTCTGAGAGAGGAAGCGCCGCGCCTGCTGCTGCAGCACAGCATTGTTTCATTTCTGATCAACCTGACTCCGCCGTTTGATCATTCCATCGAAGAAACCACGCCAGCAGGAGAGTGGCATATCACCCGTGAAGAAGCCGATCGTATCGTTGCTGGAGGCGATCAGGCGTTCGAGGCGGTTCTCCAGCGTATGCTGAACTGGCTGGCGGAACAACTGGATGTCGTCCGTGCTCCGTTTGCTCCCGTGCGCGATCTCTCCGCATGGCTGGCGATGGATATTAAGAACAAACTGGATCAGGAAGCCAGCCTTTTGATCTGTCTGACTCTTGACTCGATCTTTGAAGTAAACCAGGATTTTCTCGATGTTCTGGAACGGCACGTCCTGGCGACACTGGCGGCGCTGCCGCGCGTGCTGATCGTTATGACCGGGCGCGGACGACCGTATCTCTGGAAGTCACCCTACCTGCGCGCCGAGCGTGAAGAACAGCCGCTCCAACCCTTTGGCGTTGAACAAGTCGCCGATCAGATCCGCCGCGCATTGCACGATACACCCGATCTTCCAGAGCCCGTCAATCAGCTATCTGACGATGCGATCACGCGACTGGCGGAACGAGTCATTGCTATGGGCGGCGGATACCCGCTGACCAATCATCTGCTCGCGCTCGCGCTTGTGCGCCGGGCGCTCGACAGGCTGCCGGACGATCAGCGCAATAACGCAGAACGCCTGGCGGACGCGCTCGATCAGACGCCAATCGATATCGAGATTCTTGAACAGGTCGCCGACCGTCTGCTCGAAGTCGTTCCAGCGGACGACCGCCACAGTCTACGTGAGGCGTTCGAAGCGCTGTGCGTGCTCAAAGACGGGTTCCGCGAGAATGAAATGCCCTACCTCTTGGCAGCGCGGCGCAACCAGATGCCCGAAGGAGCAGAGTACGGATTGCCAGAAATGCGCAAACTGCGGGATCGCCTGCTTGGAACCAATCTGATGCGCTGGCAGGACAAACGCTACATGCTGGATGAAGCGGTGCGCGCGGTGCTCGAAACGTATCTGAAACTCGCCCATCCCGATGTGTGGAAGCGTCTGCATGAACGCGCTGCGACGCTGTATCAGGAATGGGGGGATAAGTACAAGAGCGCAGATTACCTTAAGCGGGCTGCGTTTCACGCGAGGATGCTGAGAGAAACAACCGACGCGACCGTTGACGTGACATGAACGGGAGGTTCCCATGCCAGAAAGTGAACGCTACACCGGTGCGTGGGCAACGCCCAATCTGATCGGGCGCGAGACGATCCTCCAGCAGATTGATGCAGCAATCCGCACTGCTGCCGGTCCATCAGTTGTGGCGCTGCACGGACCCGGCGGCATCGGCAAGACCCGCATTCTGCAGGATGCGTTGACGCGGCCATCTGCTGGCGCCATGTATCCGGCACGGCGCCTGATCGACCTGTACGACATTCGCTACCACAGCAGCCTCGATCTCGCCGCTGCAATCTACGATGCTCTCAATATTGAAAAAGGCGGGGATTTCCGCACCTTCGAACAGGCGCGCGTTCAGCAGCGCAAAGTGCAGGCTTCCGGCGATGTCAGGCAGATTGCGGCGCTCACCAGAGAGGCATTGCAGGCATTCGCCGCCGACCTCAATCGCTTCTCGCAGAGCCAGCGCGTTGTAATCGCGCTCGATACGCTCGAGCGCGTCGCCTACGGCGCCAGCGACCAGCGTCCGCCCTTCCAGACGGCGCCAGCGTGGGCATGGCTGGTCGAGTCCCTGCCATCCTGGGGCAATGTCACGCTCTTGATCGCCGGGCGCAATCAGATCAAACATCTCTTTCCCGCGCTTCAGCGTCAACCTTCACTCCATCTGACGCCTCTGGAAGTCGAACCATTCACTGCGGATGAAACGAACGCCTATCTCGAAGCGGTGGCGCAGGCAGCCGAAGACGTGGGCGAACAGGCGGTCGCCGACACACTGCGCAGCCTGACGCCCGATCACAGACGCCAGGTGTATGAGTATTCGGGCGGACTGCCGATCCTGCTGGCGCTGCTGGCGGATTACATCAGCATCGCCGGATTTGGCAGGTTGCCAGGGATTTTCGAGACCGGGACCGATCCGGCGTATGCGCGTGCGCTGCTCGAAGAACAACTGATTGCGCGCATGATGGAGTCCGGACCGATCAAGGACACCCTCCAGATCCTGGGGCGCGCGCCGAAAGGCGTGGATGCCGGATTGCTGGCGCATCTCCTTGACATCTCACCTGATGAGGCGCATAAACGTCTCGACGGAATCCAGCGACTGTCGTTCGTCAAGGTGCGCGGCGAGCGCTTCTTCCTGCACGACGAGATGTACGCCATCCTGCAGCGGCAGATCTACAGCGCGCCGGACGACCCTCCTGAAGCGGGGCGCGTCAATACTGCCATTATTGAGTGGTATGCCCGGCAGATCAATGAGCGCCGCGAGTCCCTCGAGGAACTGTACGCACCGATCGAACAACCTCGCCGCGCTGTCAGTGTTGCGCCACGTATCGATTATGATCGCATTGCAACCGTTCAGCAGGAGAGCCAGCAACTGCTGATCGACCAGCTTTCCTATCACCTGCGCCTTAATCCGCTCGAAGGGTTCCGTGAGTATTTCCGCGATACCTTCTACGCCGTGTTCACCGGCAATACCATGCTCGACATTCAGTTGCAGGCGGAGATCCTGGCGTTCCTCGATGAACGCGACCCTTCAGGAGAACAGGCGCACATCGACGGTCTGGAGCGCGAGGTGGTGCTTGGTGTTGCCGCCATTCGCCCGGTCGCCCGTCTCTATGCCGAAAACGATTATGATGGCGTCGTGCAGGAAGCGCAACGGCTGCGCCAGGAACATCCCGACCTCCTGGCGACCGCAGGGCGCACGACCGAAGCGGCGCTCAATGTGTGGGAAGCGCTCGCGCGCACTGGCAGGGCGACGGAAGAGGACATTGTCGAGACCGACCGATTGCTCGAGGTTGCCGAACAGATTCTAGTCCCGCTTGCTCGCTCAGTCGCGCCCGACGTCTCCATCGCGCGTCGATGGCGCGCCCAAAGCCTGCTGGCGCTGCTGCACCACGCGCGCGGGTTCAGCCTGCGCGCCCGCGGTCAGACGCGCCCGGCAATCGAGGCATACCGCCGCGCCGCTGCGCTCTGGCGGCGGGTCGATATCCCGATCTGCCTGGCGTGGACGCTGAATAATCTCGGATTTGTTGAAGTCGAAGAGGGGAATAGCGCCAATGGACTGGCGCTGATCGGGGAAGCGCTGGAGATCCGCAAACAACTGGGCGACCGCGCACTGACCGGCCTCAGCCACGCCACACGCGCGCTGGCGCTCGTCTACGCTGGTGAGTATACAGAGGCGAAAGAGAACGCCGAACGCGCCCTCCGCCTGTTTCAGGCAGTCGAGTATCGCCTGGGCATGGGGCTGGCGCTGCGCAACCTTGCTGAAGCGTTGCGCCGATCGGTTCGCAAAGGTGACGACCCCAAGGATCGCATGGCAGTACTCCGTGAAGCACGTCGTTATGCGCAAGAAGCTTACCGTCTCTTTGAAGATATAGGCGACCGGTTGCGCCAGATCGAATCGTTGATCGAGGAAGGGTGCGCTCTGCGCGATATGGCGGGCGTAATTCGCGATCATCCGATGCCGGGAGAGGATCTCAAAGAACTGGTTCAGGAGAGCCTCGCGGCGCTGGAGCAAGCGGCAACTTTGGCACAGCAGACCGACAACGCGTTTCGTCATGTCGATGCGCTGGTCAATATTGCTTATCTCGGCTTCTACGCTAAACAGTGGGATCGTATTGTGCAAGGACTGGAACACGCGAAAGAGGCGATCCCTGCCGGATACATGATTACTGAGCGCGGACGACCTGATGCAGAGGGGCCGGATATTCGCAACCGCCGCCTGTTCACGCAACTCGCCAGGATCCATATGTTGATTGGCGACTGGCTGTTTGCAGTCGCGCAAGATCCGTCGTCGTCACGCCTTCAGGCGCTTAGTGGGGAATATGAGCGCCTTGCTGCATTGTTCGGCGCAGGAGCGCCTGTAGCGATCACATCCGCCAATGATACACTTGATCGGGCGCCCCGCCATTACACGCTTGCCTTCGAGTACGACCGACTCTATAACCCGCTCGATGTCAGGGTGCAACGTGCGCAGAATACATTGTACAACGAGATGAAAGCGCTCAGCGCCGATCAACTGGCAGTCGTCGCACACGCTATTGAGTCCGTCGAGCGCGATTATCGTCTGGGCAGATCCGCAATGCGCAACCTGCTCGAAAGCCGTGCGCTGTTGTTCGAGGAGGCGGTGTAACCGTAGTGTAGCAGTCGCATCCCTTCCAGGCGCAGCGCTTCGGGGAAGAGCGCCTGGTAGATGCGGCAGTTCGGCGATTTCACATCGTACCGTCCGGTAACGCGGTACGTCAGCGCCGGGCATCCCCCTGCGCACCAGTAGCGCCACGTACACGTCCGGCATCCTTCTTTCTCATCAACCGGCACGTTCTGAATGCCAACGGCATCCTCACAGATCAGGAGCAGCGGATCCGGCGCAGCCACATCAGTAACGGTGCGCCCGATCTCCATGTGGCACTTCGCCACCCCGCCGCGATGGTCGATGACCATGTACGCATGCCCGACGCCGCAGGGACGGTCGTGCGGCGTGTCGAGTCGCGCCAGGTCGATGAGCGTTCCGATCAGGCTGTAAGGCGGAAGTCGCCGGGCAATGACGGCGAACGCTTCCCGCATCGCTGCGATGATCTGGTTGTCCTGGAAGGAGAGATCGGCGGCGCTGGCGGAACAGTCGTTCTCGCGGTAGAAGTTGAGCGCAAACGGCAACCCGCGATCCAGCACATACTCGACGGTCGCAGCCAGTCCGGCAAGGTTCCGGCGCGACAGCGTGATCGAAATCGAAGGAGTGACCTCTCGCACCGCCAGCCGGTCGAGCGTCCGTGCGACATGGCTGAACGAGCCGCGCCCGTTGACAAAGCGACGATGAGCGTCGTGCACGTCGCCGATGCCGTCGAGCGAGATCATCAGGCGCAACCCGCTGTCGCGGATCCGGCGGATCAGACGATCGCCGAGCGCCACGCCGTTGCTGAGCAGCACCCCGTCGAGCGCCAGTCCGTGTTTTGTTGCGCATTCGCGCGCATATTGGTGGGTTGCAAAGATGAGCGAAGGGTTCAGCGTCGCCTCGCCGCCGGCATACTTCAGCTTAATCCGCCGAAATCCGTGCGCCAGTGCGGAGCGAATCACTGCATCGACCGCCTGCCTGCCGCGCGCCATGTCCATAGCATCAGAGGTTTTGCTGATGTAGCAGTAGTCGCAGCGCAGGTTGCACTCATTGGTGATGTGCAGCCAGGCAGTGAGGGTCTGCGGCGCCGCGCGCCGGGCGCCAGCCGGTCGGTCGATGCGCTGAATCAACTCCAGTTCGGCGAGGCGCTGCGCCGCTCGATGCAGGTCATCATTTTCTCCGGCTGCGTCTGCCAGCCGTCGGGGTTGGCGAAACCGGTTGAGCAGCGCCCACGCTGCTTCGTCGAGCACCACAACGCCTGCGCTGCCGAATGGATTGAACGCCAGGACATAGCCGCCGGGAAGCGTATCGGTATGCAGTGCAGGCATATGGTACGCAACTGAGACGTCTACAGCGCCGTCAGAAGGGGATTCGGGGCGTTCTGTCGGGCAGGCGCAGTCGGTCTCCGGCGGCGTAAAGCAGTCGGTCTCCGCTGATGAGAAACAATTTGTCTCAATAGCGTAACGCGCGTGCTGCGCCAGATCCGCCGCACACAAGATAAGCGGCGGTGTTGCAACGGGCGGATTCGCGTTGTTCATAAGAGCCTCCTGAAAGCCGCAGCGCTCTAAGCCGGCAGCCCAAAGAACGCGCGACCGGGCAGCATGGGTTTACCGGACTTCTTCATTAGCCCGCAGCGATGCCCGAAGCAATCGATGCGACGCGGGATCGCCGGAGAAACCCGCTCGCGTAAGGTTTCCTCGTGCGCAGGTCTGCGATCCGTTTCAATACCGCATATGTCTACTATACATCATTTCCGGCGATTGTCCATATGCTCGCCGTGTAAAAGAGACAATGCTCGTGCTGCGACGGAATTGGCAGGCGTTGCGTAGATCTGGTAGAACCACTCCCCGCCAGACATCCTGATCCATTGCTGCACCACATCCTACCAGCACGACGCTCCTGACGGCGGATCGGGAGAGCCTGCGGAGAGGCAGGCGTAAGGTTCGCACGAGGCGCACAGTGCCAGTGCGCGAGTGACCGCACAGCCATCTCGAAGGTTTCAGGAGCACGGTTAGGGTATGCTACTGGTGAACGGTAGACGATACTCGCGGTGAAGGAGGCGAACCATGCTCGACCTGATCCTGACCATTGTCCTGGCAATTGTTCTGTTCGGTATGGCGCGCTGGTTGGTCGAGGCGCTGATCCAGGCGCTCATCAGCCTGTTTACTGCCTTCTTCAGTGCGGCTGGCGCAATCGTGCTGATTGGCGTGCTGATCTGGCTGGTGAACAGTGTGGGGAACTGATAGAAGGTGATTGTCACCGAAGGGCGGCGGGCGGTGTGAGCGCGCCGCACGATGCGTGGGTACAGGCAACGGTTGCCAATGGGCGGGTGGGCGCGATCGGAAGGAAGCAGGAGAGGTTCTTACGCACCTCCAAAAACCGCGCGCCACCCGACCCGGCAAAGTAGCCTCATTGCGAAACCACATCCATGCCCTTTTTCGTAAGCAATTGACCGACCATGAAGTCGTTGCCATTGTGATACGAATGAAACGTAAAAACCTGATCTCTATCGACGAAAACCAGCGGATCGCCTACCACCTGCCGGCGTGAGTTGCAAGGGGACAGTCGCTTCTTTCTCACTGATCGGCGCCGATGGCGGCAACCATCAACTGCGCTTCGATCCCTTCCTGATCCAGCTTGAAGCCCTGCGCACCAAGAGCGAGATCCGCCAGAAACTCGAGTCCCCGAACGGCATGCCCTGGTATGGCGTTCAGAAGTTCTTGATTGACCACCTGCCGGAGCATCTGGAAGACCGCCATCAATTCGCCTACAACCTGGTCTCCAAGGCGATGAATGCTATCTTCGGACCCAAGCCCGCAGGATGGGAGACGTTCAAGAATTCGGCCACCGGCAAAACGTGGATCAGGGTCAACTGGTGACCAGGGATTTGCCCCCGGCGCTCTCTCCACAGTCCTTCCCGCGTGCAACGGGCAACCGCGCTATGTCCGTGAAAGACTGTATCCGGTTGTGGTATCATGTTCACGAAGAAAGAGGGACGTTTTGTCTCTCGTTCCATACGTGCACAACCACGCATCAAGCCACGCAACAACGAGGTTCCATGTCCAGCCGGGTTCAGAACATTCGAGGCATGCGCGATCATCTGCCGTCAGCCATGATTCTGCGGCAGTATATCGTCAACACCCTGACCGCCGTTTTTGAGCGGTACGGTTTCGAGCCGTTGCAGACGCCGATTATCGAATATGCGGAAACGCTCGACGGCAAAATCGGCGACGACGAGAAGTTGATCTACCGGTTCGAGGATCACGGCGGGCGCAAGGTGGCGCTGCGCTATGATCAGACGGTGCCGCTCGCGCGGGTGGTGGCGCAGTATCAGGGGCAACTTCTGTTTCCGTGGCGGCGCTACGCCATCGGTCAGAGTTACCGCGGCGAACGCCCCGGTCGTGGTCGTTACCGCGAGTTGTGGCAGGCGGACATCGATATCGTCGGCTCGGCGTCGCCGGTGGCGGACGCCGAAATCCTGGCGGTGCTGACCGATGCGCTGACTGCGCTCGGATTCAGCGGGTTCACCACGCTGATCAGCCACCGGCAGGTTCTGGGCGGCATCGCGCGCGTCTCCGGTCTCGATGATGCGACCGCAGGGAATGTCTATCGCGCGATTGACAAGTTCGACAAGATCGGCATCGACGGCGTGCGCAACGAACTGCTCCAGAGCGGCGTGGACGCCGATGCTGCCGAGCGGATTCTGGCGCTGATCGACTTGCAGGGCGGCGCTGATGAGGTGCTGGACGAACTGGCGCGGCGGTTGCAGGGCGACGATCGGGCGCAACAGGCAATCAATAATCTGCGCGCGATCATCGGCTATGCGCGCGCTATGGGCGTCCCCGAAGAGCGCATCGTGATCGCGCCGCGCCTGGCGCGCGGGTTGTCGTACTATACCGGCGCCGTCTTTGAGTCAATCGTGCAGGATCCGCCGATGGGGTCGCTGCTTGGCGGCGGGCGCTACGATGAGTTGATCGGCATGTTCGCCGGGCGCTCGATCCCGACCGTCGGGCTTGCGTTTGGCATCGAACGGTTGCATGATGTCATGGCAGAATTGGGCATGGGACCGGCGTCGTGTACAATTGCGGTAGCATTCGTCACGCTCTTCAATCCTGACATGGCGGCGGAGAGTCTGCGGCTGGCGCAAGAGTTGCGCCAGGCAGGGGTGATGATCGAGACGGCGCTCGATCCTGCCGAGAAACTTGGCAGGCAACTCCAGTACGCCGACCGGCGCGGCATTCCCTATGCGCTGGTGCTTGGTCCTGATGAACTGGCGCGTGGCGAAGTTGTCGTGAAGCATCTGCGCAGCGGCGAACAACGGAGCGTAGCGCGCAGCGCCGTTGCGGGCATACTGCACGCGGCAGCGGAAGCGCAACGCGCCCCGCGAACAGCGAATGAGCAGGGAGGCATGCATGAGCGATACACTTCTCGAGACGACAATCAGCCAGTTTCTTGATCGTCTCGCCAGCAGTGCGCCAACGCCGGGCGGCGGGAGCGTTGCGGCGTTGACCGGCGCGATGGCGGCGGGGCTTATTACCATGGTGTGCGACCTGACGATTGGCAAGAAGCAGTACGCCGAGTTCGAGGCGGAAGCGAAAGCCATCCGCGAACGCGCCGAAGCGTACCGCGCTGAACTGCAACACCTGGCGCAGGCGGATATTGATGTGTTCAACCAGTTGTCGGCGGTCTACAAACTGCCGCGCACCACCGAGGCGGACGCGGCAAGCCGGCGGGCTGCGATCCAGACCGTGATGCGGCATGCAACCGAGATCCCGCTCCGCACTGCACGCGCCGCTGCTGCGCTCCTGCCGCTCTGCGCTCCGCTTGCCCGCTACGGGAATCGAACGGCAGTGACCGACGTCGCGGCGGCTGCGCTCCTGATCCGCGCAGCGGTTCCTGCGGCATTGATCAATGTCGAAAGCAATCTGACGGTGATCGAAGATCAGATCTTTGCGCGGGAGGCGCGCGCTCAGGCGGAAGATCTGCTGATGGGCCTCGACGGCGAGGTAGAGGGGGTGTTGACGCTGACGCGAACTCGTCTCAAAGGATAAGTACGGCATTTCGGCAGTCTTCTCCGGTTTGTGAACCGGTCGCAGTAATGGACAAAAACCCAAGGAGGGGGAGCATGCACGACCTGATTATTGTCGGCGGTGGCGCCGCCGGCCTGGCGGCAGCGGCCTACGCCCTCGACAAGCAACTCGATGTGATGGTCGTTTATGAGAATCTGGGCGGGAAGATCAACCAGAAGTTTACCATGCACGCCGACACCGACTTTCTGATTGGGCACATTCTTGTGCACCTCGATACGCCCGAAACGGCGCCGGAAGAGGTGACGCGCCTGGGGGCGGAGACGGTGCAGGAGTTCGAACGGCAGGTGACGACGCAGCGCGGGCGCGCACTGTTCGACCGGGTGCGCCGGGTGACGAAGGACGGCGATGTGTTCAAGGTCGAGACGGAGCGATCCGGGATATTGCAGGCGGCGGCGGTGATTATCGCGTCAGGCGCTGCGCCGAAGCAGGTCGAAGCGCCGGGTCGGGAATTCATCAACCATGGCATCGGGTATACGCCGGTAACGTATGCCCGCGCCCTCGCCGGGAAGACGGCGGTCGTCATTGGGTGCACACAGCGCGCACTGCGCGGCGCCGCCGAACTGGCCCGCACGGCGGCGCAGATTTATCTGGTTGCGCCGCAGTTCCCGCACGACGACCCGATCTTTGCTGTGCTGCAGAAGCGCCCGAACGTCGAGGTCCTCGAAGGGTACACCGTGGCTGAAGCGACCGGCGCAT
>DAOTWI010000845.1:0-3736 GCA_034436075.1 Roseiflexus sp. | reverse complement strand
GCCCGCGCTGCGCGACCCCGCGAGCAACGACGCACGCGCCCTGAGCCTGCGCCTGGCGCGCATGCAGGTGCGGCGGTAGGGGGTGGTTGATGCAGGCGACTCTGCGTGTGGTATAGTTATCACATACACGCGCAGGAGGCAGCAATCACCACGGTTCCACCCCCTTATTGCGATCAGGTCCTGGCAGAGCTGGACGCGCTCCCAGAGGAATATCTGCCATTTGTCTTACAGTTGGTGCGAACGTTCCGGGAAAGCATTACGCTCAAACCCGCTGTGGCCAGTTTCCGCAAGGGTTGGCGTGAAGCTCAGGAAGGGAGCACGTACCCGCTTGCCTCATTGTGGGACGATATCGATGCAGAAACATCCTGAAGCGTCGACGCCGGTCGAGGCGGCGTTCACTCCCGAATTCAAACGCAATCTTCTCCAACATCTGACGGAGATGTCGCCATTGGTCTCGGCGTGCTATACTACCTCCATGAAGAAGATGAACGTTCAGGAGACATGCGATGCAGCGCGTGAATGTGGAAGAAGCAACCAGGCGCCTACCCGACTTGATTGATGCTGCGCTGCGAGGCGAAGTCATCCTGATTGCCGCCAACGATCATCAGACCGTTCGTCTCACCCCGGTCAGGCATACCAGGAAGCCACGTCGCCCCGGAAGCGCCAAAGGCATGATCCATATGGCGGATGACTTCGACGCGCCGCTCGAAGATTTCCAGGACTATATGGCGTGAATGTTCTGCTGGACACTCACAGCTTCATCTGGTTTATCGAGGACCATCCATCCCTCACTCCTCGTGCCCGCAAGCTTATCGAGGACGTGGCCAATGATGTGTTTCTCAGCATCGCCAGCATCTGGGAGATGGCGATCAAAGTCAGTCTGGGGAAGCTCACCTTGAGCCAGCCGTTTGATCTGTTCATCCCCAATCAATTGCTGCTGAACAATATGACCGTGCTCGACATCGCGCTCAGCCATACGCTGCGAGTTGCGACGCTGCCATTTCATCATCGTGACCCGTTTGATCGCTTGCTGATCGCGCAAAGTCTGATCGAAGGAATGCCCTTCATCAGCAACGATAGCATCTTTGACGTCTATGGAGTGAACCGGGTCTGGTGAAGCCGGTTGCGCAGCTAACTACTGACGCCAACGGTTGAAGCGCTCTTTCGACGGGCGACTGGCGCTGAACTCGATCCTGTCGAGTGGGAACAGATTGCAGAACGCCTGATCGATACGTTTGCGGCAGCGCTGCCATTAGAAGATGCTCGCCTGGTTGCAATCATGCGCGTTCACGCTCTAACACACATTCTCACGTTCAATACCGATGATTTCGCCCGTTACTCACGTATTGGCATCATAGCGATTTCTCCAATCAGCATATAAGTCAGACTGCCACAGAAGAGACGAAAGTCCAGGAAGGCACGCAATGCAGCGCGTAAATATGGAAGAAGCGTCCAGGCGTCTGCCCGACTTGATCGATGCTGCACCGCGGAGCGAAGGCATCTTGATTGCTGCCAACGACCATTAGACTGTTCGTCTGGCGCTGGTCAGGCATGCCAGGAAGTCGCGCCATCCCTGAAGCGCCAACCGACAAACCTGGATTTTGCACAAGCATGTACCAGGACATCCGCATGACCCGATGTCCTGATGGTGATACCAGTGCCCACAGAGGACTCCGTACAACGATTGACACATAAAGTGATCCTGTGATATGTTATCAGTAAAATAGACTGATCTCATCAGTCCATATTCGTGAATACCCACCCGGACAAGATCGACCTTCGTATGACAAAGTGCTGATCTTCAGCAAGTGTACCAGGTATCCGTAGCGGGCATACATTGGATTGTCCACCAATAAGCGTGCACGAGGGAGAGTTATCATGTTCTCACGGATTCCGGGCTTTTATCGTGTTATACGCATCATTTTCGCTGCGTTGCTCAGTGCAGTTTTACTTGCGTCATGTGCTGGTTTTGCAGATGTCGCCTATGATGTAACAATATATTCCAATGATTCCTATAAATCTACTATTCTTCTCGGCATCCCTAGAGAAAATATAACCCTATTAGGAGGAACCAGTGAAATAGAGAACAGACTGAAGGAATTCGTTGAAGACGCCAAGAATCGAGGATTTACCGAGGTAACCTGGAAACGCAATGAGCGCAGCGATGTTATAGAGTATGAGATAAGGTACACCGCTCCGATTACAAACACGGAATTCGGAATTTACTGGAAGAAAGCGCCTCACAAGGGAAGTAATGCGTACGAGTTCGAGTTCTATCAGGATCCCACTGGTTTCCGAAACTTTACTCTGACACTTCACGCTGGTGAGATAATCGAGAGTAATGGTATACAGATCAATAACCGTACTATTGTTTGGGAGAATCTACAACGATCGCCTTATGCCGTAGTTACGCCGAGAAGTTTCATCAACTGGATTCCTTTGATTGGCGCCGGGGTGTTATCCGTTGTCACAATCGGTACGGCGCTAGGTCTGACCATTACGGGACGACTGAAGAAGTGGAGTGAAGCAGGTCTTTCTGTCGGCAAATGGAAAGCTCAATCGCTTAAGACGGGATCCGATAAACATCGGGTTGAGAATATCAGGCGTCAGCTTGTTTCCGAATTAGGCGCTAAGGCATGGGAGGCGCGTGTCGTCCATCCCGATTATGCAGAACTATATGGTGAACTAGAGGAGTTGGAGAAAAGACGTATCGCTCTCCAGGAGCAACTGAGGAGTTGTGAGCAGAGCTTGCAAAACGCACGACAAACACGAGCTCAGACAGACGCCGAGTATACAGCGCGTATCAATCGGCTGCAAGAAGAGCGGGCTAACGCAAACGCGCGATTGACGAAGATTCGCGCCGATAAATCGGCGTTGGAGAAGCGAGTGAGCAAGTTGCAAGTTGACCAGCAGAAAACCCACGCAGAGATACGAGCATTACAAGACAAGTTGGCGCAACAGTCATCATCCCTGACATCCAACCAGGGAACCCAGGCCGCCTCTCTATCGAACGCTATTGCGGCGTTGGAACGATCACTGGTGCAGATCGCCCAGGATATACCGCGCCTCCAGTCTGAGATTTCGCAATTGAGCGCTGAAGAGTCGTCGCTCGCAAGCGATGTTGAGCGTCTTGAAAAACAGACTCTCAGTCTCCAGTCCGAGCATCGCGAGGCGCTGACTCCTCTTGACCGCCAGATAGCAGCGCTTCAGGAAGAGATTCGCACATACAATAAGCAAATAGTAGAACTGACGGAGCGCATGACGCCGCTCATCAACAATTTAGGACCGATGGTTGATCGGGTACGTCCTGACTCTCCGACGCTCGAACCCCTGTATGCACAAATTGATCGGGCAGGCAGTGAACTTAGCAGTCTTGAACGGCAACACGAGGTGCTACTGGCGCGTCTTGCCGCTACTGATGCCGCTGCCGCTAGAAACTTCTATATTACTGTTGGCAGCTTTTCGTTCGCTTTGATCGCCATTGCGGTCTTAGTCGTGGCGGCATTCGTCTGATAGAAGATCAACCTCAAACTGGACAAACATGCGAGCGCTGCTTGAAGCGGAAAGGCGCAAAGGCACAACATTGCGCGGTCAGTATAACCTTTGCGCCTTTGCGTCAGCATCCCCCAACAATAATACCCCCAGGTCATGGTACAATCCCCTCGTGCTTTGATCATCACGAGGGGTTATGACGCAACCAACGATCCTCGCCACCGACCTGGAGGGCGTGCTGGTT
>DAOTWI010000844.1:0-5542 GCA_034436075.1 Roseiflexus sp. | reverse complement strand
CACCAGCACGGCATCGTCGATGCGCCCGGTGGCGCTGCGCAGCAGACGGAATCCAGCCGTATCGAGTTCCATCACCGTCGCCCAGCGGACGATCACGCTTCCGCCTTCCCGGTTTGCCGTGAAGTAGTCAAGCACAATCGCCGACGGTACGCCCTCGAAGAACCCAAAGTCGTAGGTGTGATTGTTCGTTCCGGCAGCCGCGTGATTTCCATAAGGAATGACGAACACTGCATGATTCCCGACGGTCACGCCGTCGGAGTCGCGGCTGTCGCCATTCGGACTGTCGTCGTTGTTTGCCGCTGTCAGCGTCAGGTTGGTCAACGCTGTTTGTTGATTCGGACCGGTAATGTTCGGGATGCGGATCTCGTACTCCGATGCGCCGCCTGGCCTGCCGGTGCGGGTGCGAATGCCGATCCCGCCATCATGGATGATGTTGTCGTTCAGGTCGGCATCGACCTGGTCTCTGCCGCTGCGGAAGTAGTAGGTTCCTTCGGCGTCGGTGACGTCCACGCCAATTCGCGTACCGTTGCGCCACAATTCAACCGTCACGCCAGGGATCGGCGGCTCGTCGGGGTCCTGCACGCCATTGCGGTTGGCATCGAGCCAGACGCGGTTGCCAATCTCGATCGGTGCCTGATCGCAGAACGTCTCCAGGTCGCCAAGCCCGGCTGATTTGCCGAACGTCGCGCGCCGCACCCGTGTGCCGGGCGGCGAACCGATCGGTTGATCCGTCCCGAAGATTGTGTAGGCATTGGTGAGAGCGCCATTGGCGGCATTGAACCAGCGCAGACCGCCGGAGCGGACCTGACCTCCTGAACCCGCTGGCAGCGCATCGTAAGCGGTAGTGATAACCCGGCGCAACCCGTAATGCACTGCCATGCCGCCGATGGTCACTTCATCGTGGGCTGTGCCATACTCGTCGCGATGGTAGAACTCACCATTGCCTGGACCCTGCCGGTTGTTCGTTGATCCGCCGACGAGACCGCCAGGGCATGCGCCAGCATTTTCCAGGCTGTAGCCGGAAGGCGATGCGGGATCAACGCACACGCGCAGCAGATCACCGGCAGCCACGCCATCGTATTCGCCTGTATCAGCGGCAAGCGTACTGTAGTTGCGATTGCCCAGTTGCATGCCGGCGCGATCATTGAACGCAACCAGGATGGCGCCGTCGACATCGAAATCGATCGCGGTCAGCATCGGTTGCGGGTAGATCGTCTGTCCGAAAGGACCCTGACCCGGTAGCGGCACGGGCGGACCGATATCGCTCCACTCGTTGATCCAGGGCAACCAGGCGGCGGAGACTCGACTGGCAGGACCGGCATTCGAAGCCCGTCCGCGCGGATAGTTGAGCGGGAACGAGAAGACCTCGGTGAAGTTCCCCGTGGCGCCAGCGGGATCGTGGCGGTAGATATGCGCCGTGAGATCGGTCGTGTCAGTATTCTTCCCGGCATAGGGAAGTTCTCCTGAGCAGACGCCGCCGACATATACCTGACCGGCATACGTCTTCACCGCCCACGGGCGGAACACGCCATCGCTACACGCAGGCGTCGGCAACGGGTGAACCGTAATATCTTCGGCTGTCGGCGTGACAGGCGGAACGCCAATGCGGATTTCGAGCAGCGTTCGGGCGGTCAGGTTGACGACCCACAGCGTCTCTTCGTCTTCCGACAGCGAAATGCCGCCAATGCCGATTTTGCCGACCCCATCGAATGCCGCCGGATCACGGCTCGGATCGGCTTCGTTGATGCCGAGATCGCCGGGGCTGCGCGGATTGGGACCGACCGCAACGCCGGACGGATACCCGGCAGCATTCAAGTCGATCAGGAGACTGGGAGGAGCGACACGATCACGATCAATGCGGTAGATGGCGCCGATGCCCCCGGCGCCAAAACCGACGTGGCGTTTCACCACCGCCGCTGCCAGCAGCGTGCGGCTGGAACGCTGGTAGGCAAGCCCCCAGGTGGCGCCGACCTGCTGACCGGTCGCAAAATAGATGTTCTCACCGGGACCGGTGGTTGCCGGATCAAACGGAACCTGCACGATTGCGAACCGGCCCGCTGTCGTGCCGCCGCCCTGCGGGTCGCCGTTCGTGTAGCAACTGGTGACGAGGTCTGGTCCCTGCTGGCAATACTCCGCCGGATTGTGCAGCGCGAAATTGATGTTCGACGAGTTGCCGTCCGGCACGAACTGGATGCTGGTATTGTTGCCCGCGCCCTGAACGGCTGGACGCATATACGCCGGCCATCCGCTGAACTCGATGCGGTATGGTCCAGCGCCAGCAGCATTGAGCGTGTAACTCCCGATCGCTGGCGTATTCGGTGCGGTACAGGCTGCGATCGGGTTTCCAGGACCAAGGCACAGCGTGGCAAAGCTGACTGTAATACCCGCCGCAGCGCCCGACGGATCATAGGCGGTGACTGCAACGCCGCCAACACCGGGTTCGTTCTCGTCGCGCACGCCGTCGCCATCGAAGTCGCGGAACACATTGCCGCTGATGACGCCAGCCGCCTGAACGCTGGCAGCCATCGGGAGCGCCGCCGCGATGAGCGCCACGATCATGGCGCTGGCCATCAGAGCCAGAGTGCGCTTTCCAGAAGTCAAAACACGTTGCATGGCTCGTCCTCCTGTACATCTACCGGGACATCGGACGAACAGACGGGGTTCGTCCATCGAATCGGGACGGATCGGCGAATGCAGGGTTCCGCAGCGCCTCGTCGTCGGTCAGCGCCTCGAGAAAGGCGATCAGGTCGCGGCGTTCGTCGTCGCTCATCACGAACCCGGCGATCAGCGGATGCCGGGCGGCGGCGCGTTCCGGTTCGGCGCCAGCGCCCCAGCGCCCGCCGGATTCATAAAAGCGGACGACGGCTTCGAGCGTTGGAAGACTGCCGTCGTGCATGTAGGGTGCGGTTACTGCTACATTCCGTAACGGCGGTACGCGAAACCGGTAGGCATCCGCCGGGTTCCCGGTTTCCTCCGCCAGACCGCGATCCGCGCTCTGCCCGGCGCCCGTGGCGACATGGGCAAGGTCGGACCAGCGTGGCGGCATGGTGCGTTCCGGCGGCGCAATATCAACGTGGCAATGGCCGCACGCCAGCCCTGGCGAAAAAAAGAGCGCCATGCCGCGCTTCGCGCTGTCGCTCAATGCGGCATTCTCACCGTGATAGACATAGCGGTCGTAGGGCGTGTTGCGCGCAGTCAGCGAACGAACAAAAGCAGCCAGCGCCTCGGTGATGCGTTGCCGGGTGAATGGATCTGCATCCGCCGGAAACGCGGCAGCAAACTGACGACGATAGAGCGGGTCGGCGCGCAATCGATCTCTCACAACCGCCTCATCTGCTGCGCTCCCCATCTCTGGCGGGTCGGCGGTAACAAGGGCGCGCGCTATTTGTTGCTCCAGCCGGTGAGCATCGGCGCTCGCCCAGGTCAATGACGCCAGTTCGCCGCTGTTGAACAGCCCTGGCGCATTGCGGCGCAGCGGCTCGCCAGTGACGCCGGTCGGAACGGCCCGTCCATCGCTGAACCCCCATTCTTGACGGTGACACGTGGCGCATGCGATCTGTCCGTTCGCCGAGAGACGTTGGTCGTAAAAGAGCCAGCGCCCCAGTTCAGTGATCGCCTCAGGCGACCCGCCGGGTGCTGGCGTCCGGGACGTATGGGGAATTGTGCGCATGATGGTGATGAGTGCTGCAATGAGCAGAGCGACCCCAACAAGCAAAGCGGCGCGCTGCATAGTTTCGGACGGCCTTCTTCTATCGTGTTGTCTGAAAAGGGCATAGCAATCTACTGGCGTTCATGACGCGCCGATGATTACTTCAGACAGGCGCCAGCAGTGCTGCGATGGATGTGCTTATGTATTGCTGGTCGTACTATACTAAC
Source organism: Roseiflexus sp. (assembly GCA_034436075.1). Taxonomy (GTDB): domain Bacteria; phylum Chloroflexota; class Chloroflexia; order Chloroflexales; family Roseiflexaceae; genus Roseiflexus. The sequence continues at coordinate 1,666 of DAOTWI010000844.1, read as the reverse complement.
ACGTGGCGCAAGTCGGATCAATGGTCAAATTTGTCAGAAGTGCGCCCTGCGCCTGACAGATTTGTTCATCTTTCTGTAAACATCGGGTATACTTCCTGCACAAAGGTTTCAGCATGAAAGGCCCGCCGATGCGACTCGAACATGTTGCCTTGAACGTTGCAGACCCGGATGCTATGGCGCAGTGGTACGTCGCTCATCTGGGGATGCAGATTGTACGTCACATCCCAACGCCCAACGCCATCTATTTCCTGTCCGATTCGGCGCAGCGCAGCGTCATCGAGATCTATCGCAACCCTGCCGCTCCTGTGCCCGATTACGCCTCCCTTTCGCCGCTGGCGCTGCACCTGGCGTTCACCACCAGCGACATGGAAGGCGACATTGCGCGGTTAGTCGCTGCTGGCGCAACCCACGTCTCACCCATCGATGCAACACCTTCCGGCGACCGCCTGACATTCCTGCGCGACCCGTGGCACGTTGCGCTTCAACTGGCGCAACGGAACACGCCGCTGCTGGGACAATGAATAATGACGATCAGCGTGGACGCTCCGGGGAATGACGATATGGACAGGCCTGCGAGTGCGGACATGAGTGTCCAGACCGTCTGGACGCTCCGGTTGCGGCGCATAGGAGCACACGGACTTACACGGATCGAGACGGATTCACACAGATGGATTGCGTCCATCATTATCCGTGTGAATCCGTCGCACCCGCGTGAATCCGTGTCCTATTCGTCATGAAAGCTCGCGCCCGGCGCCTGCGGACTCCTTTACGGCGCGTGTTCAGGGAAGAGAACCCAGGCGTCGCGTTCGGCGTCGTAGCCGTAGCGCAGCACGACCTGTTGCTGCTCGGAAACGGCGCGCAGGTTGAACGCAAACGGCACGACGAAGAGGGTCATGTTCGTCTGATCAAAACTGATCCGCCGCACGCGCGGTTCGGCGAACGCTGCCAGACGCTCGTCGATGTCCAGGTCGATGCGAAACTCGCCAGTCGCGTGACCGTCGGCGTCCAGGGCGACGGAGCCGACTTCGGGGCTGCGCGCCAGTCCAATGTAGAGCCGCTTCCCGGCGCGCCCCTGAAACACCGCCAGCCCAATCGCATCGACGCCGATCACTTCATCGGTGATCTCCTTGCTCGCCAGATCAATCCGCACGATCCGCCCCTGTTCCGCCTGCCGCGTCGAACCGGCGACCGTGCTGACATACAGCGCGTGAGTGTCGCAGTCGTATGCCATCCCCAGGATGCCGAACGGATTGTCGCTCGAACCCGCCGCCCCCGGCAGGGTGACGAACGGTTGCAATTCCCCTGTGTCGCTATCGACCCGATAGACCACATTCAGGCTGCCGGGCGGATTGTCGCTGACGGCGGTGCGCGGCACGGCAGCAGTGTAGATGTGCCCGTCACGGTCGATCACGAACGGTCCCAGCGTCCCAGCGTCGTCCCACGACGGTTCCTGGTGAATGTCGCGTTGCGCCGGATCAGCGGTGACCGGCACGCGCCCATCGAACATGACCAGTCCTTTGTACATGCGTTCGCTGGTGCTGATGCCGAGCCGGTCGGCATACCCCAGCCGCGCTGCAAAGCGCGGGATGCTCCGGCATCCCGTGACGCCGCCGATGGCGGCTGCCGGACGTGCCGGTGTTGCGGGGACGGCGTTTTCTGCGCTGCG
>DAOTWI010000843.1:0-3926 GCA_034436075.1 Roseiflexus sp. | reverse complement strand
TGCGCGCGCTGGAAGCGGAACTGCGCCGGTTGCGCGGCGAGGTGTAGCGCAACTGACCGGACCGCATTTCCCGAAACGATGGACGCAAAGACGCGAAGGCGCAAAGCCTCGCTAGCAGTACGATGACCTTTGCGCTTTCGCGCCTTTGCGTCGGTCTTTCCGGCGGAAAGAAAGCAATCTCCCTCCAGGCGAGGAGATTGCTTTGCAGAGCCTGCCTCGACCGAAGCGCGGCGGCTTGCAATGGCGGCGGTGCGTTATTTCCGACCAGGCGTTTAGCGCCGGCTGACGCCGATCGTGAGCGTGCGCCCCTCATCGAGTTCGAGCGTCGTGGTGTGGACGTGATCCGGCGGCGCACAGAGCCGCAGGTCGTCCGCCAGCGTCTCTTCGCGCACATAGTCGCCCCACGCGCGCAGCATCGTTTCTACTTCGGCATCGCCGTCGGCGCCGCCGAGAAAGACGATGATCCGGTCGCTGATGGCAAACCCGGCGTCTTTGCGCGCATCCTGGATGTTGCGCACCAACTCGCGCGCCAGCCCTTCCATCGTCAACTCCGGCGTCAGGGTGGTGTCGAGCGCCACCAGCACGCCGCCGTCTTCCGCCACCGCGTACCCTTCGGGCGAACTGCTCTCAACCAGCACTTCTTCCGCCAGCAGGTCAATCGCCTGCCCTTCGACCGTCAGCGTGATGGTTTCGCCTGCTTCGACCGCCTGTGCCGCACTGCGCGCCGCGTCACCCGCCAGATCGCGCAACGCTGCCGTGATGGCGGGCACCAGTTTTCCGTATTTGCGACCAATCAGGCGCAGGTTGGGCTTGAAGCGGTACTCGACCAGCGTGGCGGCGCTGTCGAGGTAGCGCACGGCTTTGACGTTGAGTTCGTCGCGTAGTTCCGCCTCGAAGCGCCGCAGCCCTTCGAGCGCTGCCGGAGTTGGCGCGCGCACCCACAACTCGCGCAGCGGTTGGCGAACTTTGATCCCCGCCGCGCGCCGCGCTGCACGCCCGACCGAGACCGCTTTCAGCAACACTTCGGTGTCGGCGACCAGGCGCTCTTCAAGCAACGCCTCGTTGACCCGCGGCCACGCAGCGAGATGCACGCTCTCCGGCGCATCGGACTGTCCCTCGTGACCTTCCAGCCCGACCAGGTTGCGATAGATCGCTTCGGCGACGAACGGGATGAATGGCGCCGCCAGTTTCGCTACCGTCAGCAGACAGGTGTAGAGCGTCGCGTATGCCGCCTGCTTATCGCTGTCGTGCTCGCTCTTCCAGAAGCGCCGCCGGTTGCGTCGCACATACCAGTTCGACAGTTCATCGACAAAATCCTCGATGGCGCGCCCTGCCGTTGTGACATCATACGCCTCGAATGCGTCGGTCACGTTGCGCACCAGGCTGTTCAACCGCGCCAGCGCCCAGCGGTCGATAGGAACCAGGGTCGCCGGATCAAGATGCTCCTCAACGCCATTCTTCGCCGGCGTCCAGCCATCGAGGTTGGCATAAGTCACGAAGAACGCATACGTGTTCCACAGCGTCAGCAGAAACTTGCGCAGGCTCTCGGCGACCAGTCCGGCGGAGAAGCGGCGTGGGCTGCCGGGAGGCGCGGCGGTGAACAGGTACCAGCGCAGCGCATCCGCGCCATGTTCGTTCATGACCGACCAGGGATCGACGACATTGCCGCGTGACTTGCTCATCTTTTGCCCTTCGGCGTCGAGAATGTGCCCCAGGCAGATGACATTCTTGAACGCCGGACGGTCGAATAGCAGCGTCGAGATCGCGTGCAGCGTATAGAACCAGCCGCGCGTCTGATCGACCGCTTCGCAGATATAGTCCGCCTGCTTTGCCAGTTCGTAGATTTCGGCGTTTTCCATCGGATAGTGCCACTGTGCAACCGGCATGGCGCCCGAGTCGAACCAGCAGTCGGCGACGTCGGGGATGCGCCGCATCAACCCGTGCTGCGGATCGACCCACGTGATCTCATCGACGTAGGGACGGTGCAGTTCCAGGTCGTTCAGGCTGCGCCCGACTTTCTGCTCCAGTTCCGCCAGCGAGCCGATGCACTCGGCGTAGCCGTCTTCCGCCATCCAGATCGGGATCGGCGTGCCCCAGTAGCGCTCACGGCTCACCGCCCAGTCGATATTGTTTTCCAGCCAGTTGCCGAAGCGCCCGTCGCGGATGTGTTCCGGCACCCAGTGGATTTGCAGGTTGTTCGCCACGAGGCGATCCTTCATCGCGGTCGTGCGGATGTACCACGAGCGTTTGGCGTAGTAGAGCAGCGGCGTGTCGCAGCGCCAGCAAAAGGGGTACGAGTGCTTGACGCGCCCGCTCTTCAGTAGCAAGCCGCGCGTCTTCAGGTTGCGCGTGATGTCCGGGTCCGCCTGCTTGAAGAACTTACCGGCGAAGCCGAGCGAAGCGAACTCTGGCAGCACATTGCCCGCAAGATCCACCGAGAAGAGCGTCGGCAAACCGTACTTCCTGCCGATCTCGAGGTCGCCATAGGCGGGTGCGATATGCACGATGCCGGTGCCGTCCTCCAGCGACACGAAATCATCGGCGACGACGGTGTAGGCGCGCGACCAATCCACCGTATCGCCCGGCGCGGGCACGCCGTCGAACAGGTTTTCGTAGCGCGTACCGACCAGATCGGCGCCCCGAAACGTGTGCTCGACAGCCACGCCATCGCCGAGGACGGTGTGAACCAGCGCCTCTGCCAGGATCAGGCGCTCGCCGTCGCGCGATACGACGACGTAGGCGGCGTCGGGTTTGACCGCCAGCGCCACATTCGCGGGCAGCGTCCAGGGGGTCGTCGTCCACGCCAGGAACGACGCGCCGCGCAGCGCCTCGTGGCGTGTTTCGCGCACGTGGAACTTCACCCACACGCTCGGATCGTCCACATCGTCCTTGAAGCCAAGCGACACTTCGTGGTCTGAAAGGGACGTACCGCAGCGCGGGCAGTGCATCGAGACCTTGTAATCGCGGAAGAGCAGCCCGCGATCCCACAACTGGCGGAAGATCCACCAGAGCGACTCGATGTAGTCGTTTTCGTAGGTGATGTAGGCGTCTTCGCTCACCCAGTAGGCGATGCGACGGGTGAACTGCCGCCAGTCCTGAATGTATTCCCAGACGCTCTGGCGGCACTGCGCATTGAACTCCGCCACGCCATACTTTTCGATATCAGGCTTGCCGCTAAAGCCGAGTTTCTTTTCGACCTCGATCTCCACCGGCAGACCGTGGGTGTCCCACCCTTCGCGCCGCCCGATGATCTTGTAGCCCTGTAAGGCGCGGTAGCGGCAGATGACGTCCTTGAAGATGCGCGAGATGGCATGGTGAATCCCCGGACGTCCGTTCGCCGTCGGCGGACCTTCGTAGAAAACGAACGGCTTATCGCCGGACTCCAGACTGCGTTCGACGATCTGTTTGCGCTGCCACAGATCGAGGATCTGTTCCTCGAGTTGCGGAAAGTTGACCCTGGTATCGACAGGCTGAAACGCCATGCGCAACCTCCTTGCCAACAAAAAATCCCCGCCCCTGAGCAGGGACGAGGTGAGAAACCCCGCGGTACCACCCTGATTCAGCCGATGCGTCATCGACTGCACTTATCGAGGCGCAACCACGCCTCCGCCGGGATAACGGTCGGCGCGACCGGAGCGGGCTACTGGCGCTGGCGCGTTCGCCCCCCGGCTCAGGAGTGATCTTCAGCGACCGAACACAGGCGCGCCTCTCACTACCCGCGCGCTCGCTGACCGGTTCTTTGCCGCCTACTCGTCTCCGTCACAGCCTTTGCACGATATTATACCATAGAACCCGGAACTGAGAACTGAGAACCGGGCTTCCCCCGGTGACCGTCACCGCGCGCAGTTCCCGTCTGTCCTCGCAGGCGCGCCGCGTCGGAGCGACCAACCAGGAGACCGGTCAGCGCGTAGCGGTGACGGTCACAT
>DAOTWI010000842.1:0-6208 GCA_034436075.1 Roseiflexus sp. | reverse complement strand
GAGAACTGAGAACTGAGAACTGAGAACTGAGAACTGAGAACTGAGAACTGAGAACTGAGAACTGAGAACCAGAGTTATGCAGCAAAGACCTTCAACCTTTGAACTTTCCGACTTTCAATTCTCACGCCTCTTGCCTATTGCCTCTTACCTCTTGCCTCTCAGAACAGTATCTGATCGCCAGGCAAATCTTGCAGCCCTGACCACGGCGAACGCACCGCACCCTCGCGCAACTGGCGTCCCAGGCGCAATGCCGCAATCAAGCCGAGCGTGATCAGCAGGACGACGAGCGATGTCGCGTAGACTGCGGTGTACCCCAGCAGAATGCTGCCGGTTTGCAACTGGACAATATCACGCGCCAGACCGCCGCCCACCGTGCCAAACCCCTGCGCCAGCGCCTGCGTCACACCCCACAAACCAATGAACAACCCGGCGTGTGCGCGATCGGCCAGCGTCATGATCAGCGCGACCGAAGCGACGATGAACAATCCGCGACCGATGCCGATAAAGACCACGCCGCTGCGAAACACGGTCACATCGAGACTTCCGCCTGCGACAATGACGACGAGAAACCCCAATGCGCCAACCGCGCATCCGCCGATGATCAGAGCAATCGGCGATCGCCCGTGCCACAGGAGCAGACCTGCCGCCGTGATGCCAACGATCATTGCCACGCCCCAGAGCGCCGTCAACCGTGTTGTTGCTGCGACGCTCATGCCCAGCACCTGACCGCCATACGGTTCCAGCAACACATCGTGCGTGGCGAGCGCCAGCGTTCCTCCGAACAAAACGACGAACAGCGCGCGCAATCCGGGTTGCTGCCAGACCACGCGCAGTTGCTCGACCAGCGTCAACCGCACGCGAATATCATCGGTATGGCTGACGAGCGTCCCATCCGCATGCAGCCGTTCACGCCCCAGCAGCGCAACCGCTGCCAGAACCGCGAAGACCACCGCCGAGCCCTGCATCACCTGGATCAACAGCACCGGCGAATAGTTTTCGAGAATGGCGCCAACAATAATCGAGCTGACAATCGTCCCGACGACCAGCATCATCCACAACACCGCCAGCACCTTGCCCCGTTCGCGCGGCGGCGTAATATCGCTGACCAGAGCCAGATACGTGGTTTCGACAATATTGACGCCAATGCCATATGCCAGAAAAATGGCGGCGCACACAACGACCGCCACAGCGAAGGGCATCGAACTATCGGCGCCAAGCAGGATCAACGAAAACGGCGCTGTCGCCAGACCTCCATACGTCAGCACCGCACCAAGCACTACATAGGGCGTGCGCCAGCGCCCCTTCGACCGATGCACATCCGACTGATAGCCGAAGATTGCGCGCACCGGCGAGACGAAATAGTGAATGGCCATGAGCGAAGCGACAATAGCGGCAGGGATGCGCATATCGCCGATCAGCACGCGGTTGAGCGTGCCAGTGATTGGCGCCAGTGCAATTCCCATGCCCAGTTGGAAGAGTCCCAGGCGCAGCACACTCATCCACCAGCCTATCGCCTGATGATCGCTCATCCAGGCGCCAACCCGCTGCGCCAGCCCTGCCAGTCGTTGGGTCCCAGTCGCCATCGCGCCCCCTTAAGCGACTATTCGCGTGCTGTACGCGGCACAACCGTAACCGTGTTTTTACCCGCTCTGCGCGCCATCATAACGCGACAGAATGCTCATGTCAAGCACACACCCTTCTCACAACGGGAAAACTTCCTCAACCGGCGCCAGACGCAGCGCCCCGGTTGGACAGACGCTGACACACGCCAGATCATTGTAGCCATGGCAGAGATCGCACTTATGAGCGCGCTGGCGTGGTTGATGATCCGCTTCCAGATGAATGACCGGCGTTCTCCAGCGCTTCCACCGTTGCCACAACTCCCACAGCGGCGACCGATGCGCCGCAGGAACTGGCTTCAGATGCACCGCATCGTAGGGGCAGGCAGGCAGGCATTCACCGCAACCGGTGCAGGCATCGGTGATAATCAGCGCCCCGCCGTCATTCCAGACAATCGCATCCTCCGGGCATGCTTCGACGCATTCGGCGCCCACCCGGCACTGCCGGCATGCATCGGCAATCTCCATGCCATTCAGCGTCAGACCGGAAAAATGAATACGACTGGAACCGTGGCGCGATGCACACGCATCCTCACAGATTTTGCATCCCGGTTTGCACAGACTCAGATCGCGCACCAGAACATGGGTTCCCCGGCGTAATCCGTGTTCGAGCATCGCCGCCAGTTGCACCTGACGCTCCACATCGCTCTGGATAGCCCGGCTGGACGCTTTCCGCTGCTCAACGACTTCGCGCAACTGCCGCGCCAGTTCTGGTTGGCTTGCCAGCAAATCATCCATATCCCGCGCGGGCAATGCCAGCGCCTCGACTGGCGTCAGCGCCCGCACGTCGGCATTGTGTGGCTGGCGGGTCAATAGCGACATCTCACCGAAAAAGTCGCCCTCTTCAAGGTAGGCAATCGCCTGCCCATTTTGCTCGACCACCACCTGCCCGGACATCACGATATACAGCGCGTCACCAATGGCGCCTTGCTGGAGCACAATCGCACCGCGACCATACTGCACTGGACGAAGCGCTCGGGCGATGTGAATACGTTCCACCGGCGACAGACGGCTGAAGAGCGGCACACGGCCAAGGGTTCCTTCGACCAACCGTTGTTGATAGATCTGACGCAGCGCTCGTTCCAGTTCTGGTGCACTGGACAGCATGGCCCGCACGTCCGCATGCGGGATCTGCACCAGGTAGCACACCGTTTCAGCGCGCGCCGTCGCTCCGCGAAACCGGTCGCCAAATAACGTCGCTACACCCAGACAATCGCCACGTTCGAGAACGCCAATCAAGACCTCGTGCCCGGCGCGATCGTGGAGCGTCAAACTGACAGAGCCCTGCATAATGAGCATGAGAAAGGCGAGCGGATGCTGTTCATTCGCAATCACAGAGCCGGGCATGAATGCGCGCAACGTTGCGCAGGCTGCCAGGCGCGCCAGGGTATCGGGGGCGACACCCCGCAGACAATCAAGCCGCGCCAGCGCCTGCGTCTGTTGCTGGCGTTGCTCTCGGTAGCGCAGCGTTGCGTCGCTCGATGTTGCAACGATGCTCTGACGCTCGAACGGCGCGCTCTTTGACCCCATATACACTCATCCTTCGGTCAAATACCAGCGTCCATCAATTTTGACGAGCGGCACGGCGCCGTCGGAGCGTCCTATTACCTGGCTGAGCCCAATGGTCTGCTCATAGAAGACGAATGAACCTCGCTCTGTGGTGCGCATCAGCGTCATTGAAATCGAAGCGGAGGGCAGGCGCACCAGCGCGCGCTCGCCATCATCGGCAACCTTCTCCACCGGCTGAAGACCGCGCAGCTCGAAAAGGACAGTCTCGTCATCCGCGAGCTGTCGCAGCCCGCTCGCAAACGATGCCAGCGCGCGGCGCAGCGCGACTCGCTGCGCATCACGTTCAGCGGGTGCGAAATACCCTGCCAGACGCTCAGCCCAGAAACTGCGCGTCTCTTCCTGTTGCAGATTCGGGTCGCGCAGCGCACGCTGGAGATCCTCGAAGAAACTCTCGGTGACCGACTCTGGCGAAAACCCGCCCCCGACACTGGCTTCATCAGCCGCAGGAGCAGCCGTACACGCGACCAGGAAACACGCAACGAACGCATACCAGAGGATGCTGCACCGATTCGCGCGTCTATGGAAATACCCACATCGAACCATAGCGCGCTCATTGTAGCATATTGTCCTGATCTTCTCCATCAAACCATGTATAATTGAATTATGTATAGCATCCATCCATACACCTATGATCTGATTGTCGTCGGCGCCGGTCACGCTGGCTGCGAAGCCGCGCATGCCGCCGCGCGCATGGGATGCCGCACACTGCTGCTGACTATCGACCTCGACAAACTGGCGCATATGTCGTGCAACCCGTCAATCGGCGGTCCGGCAAAAGGGCACCTGGTGCGCGAGATCGACGCACTTGGAGGTTTGATGGGACGGGTGACCGACCGCACGTTCATCCAGATTCGCCTGCTCAACGAGAGCAAAGGTCCGGCGGTGCAGGCGCCGCGCGCTCAGGCGGATAAGCGCCTCTACGCCAAGGTGATGAAAGAAACGCTCGAAACGACGCCGAATCTCGATCTACGGCAGGCGATGATCGAGCGTATTATTCCTCCACAACCGCTCAACCGCAATGGCAGCGACGCACCGGCGGACGCTCTGGCAGGGGTGCACCCTGGTCACTACGCAGTCGTCACCCACACCCGCCGGGTGTACCAGAGCCGGGCGCTCGTGCTGACCACCGGCACCTTCCTGCGCGGTCGGGCGATCACGGGCGAGGCGATCTGGGGCGCAGGACGGGCTGGCGAAGCGCCAGCGACGGCGCTCGGCGAAGACCTGGCAGCGCTCGGCTTTCCGCTCGTGCGCCTCAAAACCGGCACACCGCCGCGCATTGATGCGCGCACCATCGACTTTTCGCAGACCAGCGTGCAGCACGGCAGTCCGACGCCGCTCTTCTTCGGACATTACTATCGTGCGCTGGGCGAAACGCCTCCCGCACCGGCGTTCACCGGTTCACCTGCAAGCGCCTACCCGGAACCGCTCCTCGACGCCTGGCGCCCGCAGTTGCCCTGCTACCTGGTGCATACCACGCCGGAGTTTCACGAGATTGTGCGGCGCAACCTGGACCGGGCGCCACTCTTCAGCGGAGTCATCGAAGGTGTGGGACCGCGCTACTGTCCCTCGATTGAGGACAAAATCGTGCGCTTCGCCGATAAGGAGCGCCACGGCTTGTTCCTCGAACCCGAAGGCTGGTCGACGCACGAGGTGTATATCCAGGGATGCAACACCTCGCTGCCGGAAGACGTGCAGTGGGCGATGCTGCGCAGCATTCCGGCGCTGCGCCGTGTCGAGCTAATGCGCGCCGGGTATGCGATTGAGTACGATGCCCTGGCGACCGGCGAGATCGCGGCTGATATGTCGTCGCGTCGCGCGTCCGGCTTGTTCTTCGCCGGCCAGATCAACGGCACGACCGGCTACGAAGAAGCTGCTGCCCAGGGGCTGATGGCGGGGATCAACGCCGCGCGCTTCATTCAGGAGAAGCCGCCGGTGATCCTGCGCCGCGACGAAGCCTACATCGGCGTGCTGATCGACGACCTGATCACCAAAGAAATCCGCGAACCATACCGCATGTTCACCTCGCGCGCCGAGCACCGTCTCCTGCTGCGCGCCGACAACGCCGACCTGCGGCTGACGCGGCTTGCTGGCGCATTGGGACTGGTTGATCGCGAGCGGGTGGAAGCAGTCGAGCGCAAGCGCGAGGAGAGTGAGCGGCTGTTGCGCCTGCTGCGCGGGCAGCGGCTATTCCCGTCAGCCGCGACCAACGCCCGCCTGAGCGAAGCCGGAATCGCGCCGCTGAGCAGCGAAATGAGCGCCGAAGATGTGCTGCGCCGTCCCGAAGTGCGCTACGAACAACTCCGACAGGCGCTCGACCTGCCGCTGTGCGATGACGACATTGCCGAGCAGGTGGAGATCGAAGCGAAGTACGGCGGGTATTTGCACAAACAACAGCGTGAGGTCGAACGTCTGCGCCGGATGGAGTCGCGCCGCATTCCACCCGATTTCGACTTTGCGACGCTGCGCGGGTTGCGCAACGAAGCGCGCCAGACGCTGCAACGCTTCCGCCCCGCGACCGTTGGGCAGGCAGCGCGGCTGGCTGGGATCAACCCCGCTGATGTAGCGATCCTGATTGTTGCGCTGGAACGGCGGGGGAAAGAGACAACAGTTGAATGGTGACCCCGACTGGGCTCGAACCAGTAGCCTGCAGCTCCGGAGGCTGCCGCTCTATCCAATTGAGCTACGGGGCCGTATCTACTGGCATTCTAGCACCCGCATCCGGGGCTGTCAAGGCTCACGAAGCAGCGCCTGCTCCGTCGTGGACGCCCCATTGACGGCGCCTGCGCCTCGACCAGCGCCACGCTGGAGCAGCGACGCCAGCGCTCGCCATTCAGATGCGCGATGCGTCCGGGTCGCTGATGACAGACGCCGTCCGGGCACGCAATCGCCCTGCCAAAGGGTGCAGGCATGAATCGTCAGGCGGCAAGCAAGCGCGTTCCTGAGGCAATGCGCCCTCCCCCCTACCCCCCACCCCCCCCGCAAGCGGGGGGTGTGCCGGGCAGGCGTTCCGCCGGGCGTCC
>DAOTWI010000841.1:0-3304 GCA_034436075.1 Roseiflexus sp. | reverse complement strand
CAGCCATCATCTGGGCAGTTTCGAGCGCGATGCGCATCTCACGCGCCTGCTGAAACCGATTGACCGGGCGCATTTGCAGTGCGCGCAGTAACACCTGCTCGACCAGCGGGGAGATTTGCGGGTTGAGCGAGCGCGGACCCGCCAGTGGCATCCCGGCTTCCTGCTGCGCTGGCGTCGGCGGCGCCCACCCAGTCAGCGCGTGATACATCAGCGCGCCGACGGTATACACATCGCTGACCGTCGTGGGTTCGGCGTCGGGGCGCGAGAGTTCCGGCGCGCGGTACGGCGATGGCGCCTGCCCGATAGGGGTCGCCAGCGTAAAGGGGGTGACCAGAAATGAGCCTTTGTCATTGATCCAGACATCAACGATTGCCAGATCGCCCAGAAACAAAGGCGGACGTTGACTGTGCAGATACTCCAGCAGCAAGAGCAATCGCGTCGCCTGAGTCAGCACGTCGGCTTCCGGCAAAGGACCGCCGCGCGCGCGAATGGCGCGTTCGAGGTCCTGCCCGCCGGGATCGGCGCAAATCATGTAGTAGTGCGCGCCGTCTGCAAAATGGTCGCGCAGCGGCAGCAACGCCTCGTGACTCGCCGCTGCGATCTGTTTTGCGAGAATGTCCAGGTCGCCGAGCGCCCCTTCAGGCACCGAGAACTCAGCCGCCAGCATGAGTTCGCCGCTCTGGTCATCGCGGCAACGGTAGGTTCTCACGCCGGGTCGCTCATCGACCGTGTAGATCACGCGGTAGCGATCACGGATTACTTGCTCGCCTGAACTCATGAAAGCCTCGTTGTGATGCAGATCCTTCCCCGGCGATACGTTGCGTCTGTTCCACGGCGCTCAGACTCACACCAGTTGAAGCGTCTTCGGCGCGCGGCGAACGATCGAGTCGGGAATGCCGTAATCCTGTGCAATGACCCGCGCCGTCATCTTTGCCGACATCATGACCGATGGCGTGCCCCCGCCCGGTTGCACACTCGCACCGACCAGGTAGAGCCGTTCGATGTCCTCGCTCCGGTTATGCGGGCGGAAATAGGCCGACTGGATCAAGAGCGGTTCGACGCCAAAACCGTTCCCCAGCCAGCTGTTGAGCATCCCCTCGAAATAATCGGGCGTAATGTAGCTCTTGTGCACCAGGCGATCCATCAGCCCTGGCAGATACCCGCGCTCATCGAGGAACCGGAGCACTTTATCGACGAATGGCTCCGCCAGGTGCGACCAGTTGAGCCCGGAACTGTTGTTCGGCACGGGCACGAGCGTGTAGGCGGCATGGTGACCCGGAGGCGCCAGGCTCGGATCGGTGAGCGTCGGAATGTGCAGGTATTGCGAGAAATCGTCTGCCAGCGTCTTGTGATTGAAAATATCTTCCAGCAACCCCTCGTAGCGGGGTCCCAGAATGATATTGTGGTGGCGCAACTGCGCATCGCGCGGATCGGCGCGGAAACCAAAGTAAATGACAATCAGCGACATCGACTGCCGCGCCAGGCGCACCCGCAGATCGTTGTTGATCCGCCGGTGTTTGCGGTCTACCAGGCGGAGGTAGGTCATTGCATAATCGCCGTTCGAGACGACCAGGTCAGCCGCGAGGCGCGCGCCATCTGCCAGTTCGACGCCGCGGGCGATACGGCGCGCACGCAGACCGCGCGGCTCGCGCCCGTGCTCATCCGTCACAATAATCCAGCGCACCTCGCTGTTGTAGCGCATCGTTCCGCCCAAATCCTCAAACTTTCGCACCAACCCCTGCACCAGCGCCCCGGTGCCGCCGCGCGCGAAATGAATGCCCCATGTCTTTTCAACAAAATGAATCATGGCATAGATTGCCGGAACCTGCAACGGATTGCCGCCGATCAGCAACGGCTCGAAACTGAAGACCTGCTGCATCTTGGGGTTGCGGAAGTAGCGTTTCACGAACGAGAAGAGCGGGCGGACCGCATCGAGACGCACCAGGTCGGGGACGACGCGCAGCATCGTGCCGATGTCGCCGAAGTAGGTGTACCCCAGTTCGAGAAACCCGCGCTTGAAGATCGCTTCGGCAGCGGCGTGGAACTGCTCGTACCCTTCGAGGTCTTCCGGCGCCAGCGCGCGAATCTGCTCGCGTGTGCGCTCTGGATCGCCGTCGTAGTCGAAAAAGGTTCCATCGTCGAAATAGATGCGATAGAAGGGCAGGATCGGCGTGAGCGTCACATACTTCGACGTGGCGGGACCGCCGCTGATGCCGCTGGTGACGCGCGCTCCGGGCGCCAGCGTCTCCGGCGGGAAATCAGGCGCGGCAAGATTCGCCGCGTCGCGCTCCAGCGCAAACAGTTCCTCGATAAAATGCGGGACGGTAATGACGGTTGGACCCATATCAAAAGTGAACCCATCAACTCGTCGCACATACGCGCGACCTCCGGGTCCGTCCAGTTTTTCGACAATGGTGGTATCAAATCCCAGGCTCTGCAGGCGGATACCCATCGCCAGACCGCCAAATCCAGAGCCGATAACAATTGCGCGCTTGCGTTCCATAGGTGGTGTGCATTCCTTTACACGGAAAGCTGTTTATCTCCATTCTCTACGCGCCCTGGAGCGTCACGGATGCGATAGATGCATCATACCACGAAACGCATCCGATGCGCTGCGGCATCTGGTACAATACCGGCGTAACCAGAATGCGGAATAGAGCGATGTCAAGGAGGAAAATGATGGCCGCAACATCGGAAACATCGACCACCCTGACGTTGGGCGCGAAAGCGCCTGATTTCACCCTTGCCGATACGGTATCGGGCAAGACAATGTCGCTGAACGATCTGAAATCGCCAGTTGCGACCGTGATCATGTTCATCTGCAATCACTGCCCCTACGTCAAGCATGTTGATCGGGCGCTGGTTCGCCTGGCAAACGACTACATGCCGCAGGGGGTGGCGTTCATCGCCATCAGTTCCAACGATCCGGTTCAGTACCCCGAAGACGCGCCCGAGAAGATGCGCGAAGAGGCGTTGCGCGTCGGCTATCCTTTCCCCTATCTGTTCGATGAATCCCAGGATGTTGCGCGCGCCTATGGCGCCGTCTGCACCCCCGACACCTTCATCTTCGACGGCGACCTGCGCCTGGTTTACCGCGGGCAGCTCGACGACACCCGCCCGAGTAGCGGCAGAGAGGCGACCGCTGCCGATGTGCGCGCCGCGCTCGATGCCATGCTGTCGGGCCAGCCGGTGAACGCAGTGCAGAAGCCGAGCGTTGGGTGCAGCATCAAGTGGAAGCGGTAGCGCTCGGGGTGACCGTCACCACCTGGACTCAGGACAATCCCCTGTTCGCCGCCAGGGGTCA
>DAOTWI010000840.1:0-10590 GCA_034436075.1 Roseiflexus sp. | reverse complement strand
CGCGCGCGGCAGGGCGGCCACTGGCGGCATTCGAGATTGCCGATATGGTGTGGGAGCTTGCGACGTCGCGCGCTGCTGCGCCGCGCCTGGCGCCGCGCCTGTCGCTGAGCGAGTGGTTGAGTTCCTGGCGATAACAGAAAAGGCGGCGCCTTGTAGCGCCTCGCAGAGATGTTGTGGCAGAGACGTTGCAACAAGGTGGAGACGTTGCAACAAGGTGGAGACGTTGCATTGCAACGTCTCCACCTTGAATGTCTCAACCGAGAAACCAATTAGAAGTCCATCCCGCCGCCGCCCGGCATCGGCGCTGCTGGCTTCTCCTCCGGAATATCAGCAATCAGCGCTTCAGTCGTCAGCAGCAGACCTGCAATCGAAACCGCGTTCTGCACCGCCGAGCGGGTCACCTTCACCGGGTCGATGATGCCCATCTCGATCATGCTGCCAAACTCACCGGTCAACACATTGTAGCCGATATTCTTATCGTTCTTCTCCTTCTGCAAGCGGCGCACGGTATCGATGATCACCGCGCCGTCCTCACCGGCGTTGCGCGCCAGCTGGCGCATCGGCTCCTCGAGCGCACGGCGCAGGATCTGCACGCCATACTTCTCGTCCTCATACGTCACCTGGACGCGATCGAGCGCCGGGATCGCAGTCAGCAGCGCCACGCCGCCGCCAGGCACGATACCCTCTTCGACTGCCGAGCGCGCCGTCGAGAGCGCATCCTCGACGCGGTGCTTCTTCTCCTTCAGCTCCGGTTCGGTCGCCGCGCCAACCTTCAGCACGGCCACGCCACCCGCCAGCTTCGCCAGGCGCTCCTGCAGCTTCTCACGGTCGAAGTCGCTGGTCGTCGTCTCGATCTGTGCACGGATCTGCTCGATGCGGGCGCGGATAGCGCGCTCATCGCCACGCCCTTCGATGAACGTCGTGTTGTCCTTGTCCGACACGACGCGGCGCGCGCGGCCCAGGTCCTCGATGGTGGCGCTGTCGAGTTTGCGGCCAATCTCTTCCGAAATCAGCGTACCGCCGGTCAGGATGGCGATATCCTGGAGCATCGCCTTGCGGCGATCGCCGAAGCCGGGCGCCTTCACCGCCAGCGCGTTGATCGTGCCGCGCAGTTTGTTGACGACCAGAGTCGCCAGCGCCTCGCCATCGACATCCTCCGCAATGATCACCAGGTTCTTGGTGACCTGCAACGCCTTCTCGAGCACCGGCAGGATGTCCTGGATGCTGCTGATCTTCTTGTCGGTGATGAGAATGTAGGGGTCCTCGAGTTCGGCTTCCATGCGCTCCGGGTTGGTGACGAAGTAGGGCGAGATGTAGCCGCGGTCGATCTGCATGCCTTCGGTATATTCCTTCTCGAAGGCGATGCCCTTGCTCTCCTCGACGGTAATCACGCCATCCTTGCCGACCTTCTCCATCACCTCGGCGATCAGATCGCCGATCTCGCTATCGGCGGCGGAGATCGCTGCAACATGCGCAATGTCGGCGCGGTCGCGCACCGGAATGGCGGCGCTCTTCAATTCCGCAACGACCGCCTCGACTGCCTTATCGAGACCACGCTTGATCAGCATGGGGTTGGCGCCGGCGGCCACCATCTTCAAGCCTTCATTGACAATCGACTGCGCCAGCACGGTCGCGGTGGTCGTCCCGTCGCCAACGACATCATTGGTCTTGGTGGCGACTTCGACCAGCAGGCGCGCGCCCATGTTCTCGAAGGGGTCCTTCAGTTCGATCTCTTTGGCGACGGTCACACCGTCGTGGGTTACCGTCGGCGCGCCAAACTTCTTATCGATCGAGACGTTGCGCCCACGGGGTCCGAGCGTCGTCTTGACGGCGTCGGCAACAATATCGACGCCACGCTTGAGCGCGCGGCGCGCCTCTTCGTTGAAATACAACTGCTTTGGCATGGGAATCGTGTCCTCCTGATCAGACGGAATACAATCGGCTATGCGATGGAAACGGCATTACTCCTGGATAATGCCCAGGATGTCCTTCTCCGACAGAATGAGATACTCAACGTCGTCGATCTTGAACTCGGTGCCGCTGTACTTGGCAAAAATGACGCGATCGCCGGGCTTGACGTTCATCGGGATGCGCTTGCCGTTGTCGTCGATGCGCCCTTCGCCAACTGCCAGAACCGTGCCTTCCATCGGGCGCTCTTTGCTCGCCGTATCCGGCAGGTAGATGCCGCCTTTGGTCTTCTCCTCGCGCTCGACCGGCTTGACAACCACGCGATCAGCGAGCGGCCGGATGCGGAAATCCGTGCTCATATCCGTGTAACCTCCTTCGATAGTGTGCCGTATGCAGAGACTTGAAGCGGTTAGCACTCTCGAAAGAAGAGTGCTAACCGCTCTCTATACTAACGAAATCGGGTGTTTTTGTCAAGTCCTATTTTAGCACTCATCAGGCGAGAGTGCCAGTAGACATAATGGCGCTCTGGACGCACTGCGTTATGCCGCACTATGCAGAAAGACACACTCATGCTACAATCGTAGCCGACCCCGTTTCAACATGTGCGGTTATGCGGGATGTCACTGCAAAGGAGGGTGCGGATGCGTCTCGAACGAAATCTGGGAATGGACCTGGTGCGCTGCACGGAAGCGGCGGCGTTACGCGCCGCTCGCCTCATGGGTCGTGGCGACAAACATGCCGCCGATCAGGCGGCGGTCGATGCGATGCGCTATGCGCTCGATGCGGTGCCGATGGATGGCGTCGTGGTGATTGGCGAAGGGGAAAAGGACGAAGCTCCCATGCTGTATATCGGCGAGAAGTTGGGCGCCGGCGATCTACCGGAGGTCGATATTGCCGTGGATCCGGTCGAAGGCACCACATTGCTCGCTGAGGGTATGCCGGGCGCCATTGCTGTGGTTGCCATCGCAGAGCGCGGTTCGCTCTATCACTGGTCGGGCATTGCCTACATGGATAAACTGGCGGTCGGGCCGCAGGCGCGCGGCGCGATCGACATCAACGCGCCGGTCTCCGAGAATATTCGCAATGTCGCACGGGCGCTCAAGAAGGAAGTCGAAGATATTACGGTCGTGGTGCTCGACCGTCCGCGCCACAAAGACCTGATCCGGCAGATCCGCGAGACGGGGGCGCGTATCAAACTCATTCTGCACGGCGACGTATCTGCCGGGATTATGACCGCCATCGAAGACCCGCCTGCGGATATTCTCATGGGGATCGGCGGCGCGCCGGAAGCAGTGATCACAGCGTGCGCGATGAAGTGTCTGGGCGGCGAGATTCAGTGCAAACTCTGGCCCCGGAACGACGACGAGCGCGCCCTGGCAGCCGCCAATGGCATCGATCTGGATCGCGTCTACCGCACGTCGGATCTTGTGCGCGGCGAGAATGTCTTCTTTGCCGCCACCGGCATCACCGACGGCGAATTCCTGCGCGGGGTGCGCTATTTCGGCGGCGGCGCCCGCACCTACTCAGTCGTCATGCGCGCGGCGTCGGGCACGGTGCGCTACATGGAGGCGCGCCACGACTGGACGAAACTCATGCGCATTTCCGACGTCGATTATGTCCACGCCGGGTAGCGGCATGGTGCGATGAACGTCGAACCTGCGACGTTCATCACAACACGCCCACATTCGAGTGATCTCCGAGCACCAGGCGGTACGCTTTGGGCTTGCGCGGCGAACGTGTGACCTCGACGTACCGCCCGATCAAACTATCCTCCAGTCGGTGCGGCAGATCGCGGATGGTGCAGTGTTCCAGCACAATCGAATGCTCGATCTCGGCGCTCTCGATGACGCAGTGGTGATAGATCGAGGTGAACGGACCGACATAGGCGTTGATAATGCGGGAATGTTCGCCGATGATCGCTGGTCCGCGAATGGTGCTGTTGATGACTTCCGCGCCCTTCTCGATGATCACCTTGCCGATCAGGTGCGAGTCGCGATCCACGAACCCTTCGACCGATACCGCCATTTCTTCCAGGATCAAACGATTCGCCTCCAGCATATCGTCTTTTTTGCCGGTATCGATCCACCATCCATGATGAATGTACGGAAAGACGCGCCGTCCATGCTCCACCAGCCACTGGATCGCATCAGTGATCTCCAGTTCGCCGCGCCACGAGGGGCGAATCGCTTCCACCGCTTCCCAGATGCTTTCGTCGAACATATAGATGCCGACCAGCGCCAGGTCCGATGGCGGCTGGCGCGGTTTTTCGATCAGCCGCACGATCTGTCCGCGTTCGTCGAGCACTGCGACGCCGTACTGTTCGGGTGTGGCGACCTGCTTGAGGACAATCTGCGCGTTGAAGTCGCTCGTGCCAAACTGCTGGAGCAACGGCGCAATCCCGCCCTGGATGCAGTTGTCACCCAGGAACATGACAAAGCGGTCATCTCCCAGAAAATCGCGTGAGATCTTGACGGCGTGCGCCAGACCGAGCGGTTCGTCCTGTTCGATGTAGGTGATCCGCACGCCCCAGCGACCGCCATCGCCGACTGCGGCGCGCACTTCGGGTCCAGTGCTGCCGATCACAACGCCGATGTCTTCGACGCCCGCATCACGGATCGTCTCGATGACGCGGAAGAGCACCGGCTTGTTGGCGACCGGCACCAGTTGCTTGGCGCTGGTATAGGTGATGGGGCGCAGGCGCGTACCTTTGCCACCGCTGAGAACCAGTCCTTTCATATGCTTTTCCTTACGTATCTGGATATCTCTGGAGGTCGTGCGCTATTGCGCAATGACCTGCCGCTGGCGCGCTGTTCTTCTCTGATCGCACCTGTTCACGCTCTTCCTGGGAGCGCAGGCGCTCTGTGCGGCGCTTTATGGAGGTTGAATAATTATGCCGCTATCCGCCTCCCCGCCCTGCGGCTGAAGCCGCGGGCTCCTGCTGCAAAGCCCGCCTGCGCGGGCTGGACGTAGCGATGCCGGATTATTTTCTCAAACTCCATAAGTCGCGGGCTACGGAAAGTAAAGCCCGCCTGCGCGGGCCAGGCTGAAGCGATACCGGATTATTTTTTTCAAAAACCATAAGGCGGCGAGGCGCCGTGCGTTGGCGCGTGCTGAGGCCATTCCGCCGCCGCTGCTCCTTTTCGGGGGCTGCCCCCAAACTCCTGTTCTGAGCGACCGGCGGCGCCGTTGACCCCAACTGTGAACAGTGACTTCTGGTCCCATTGTACTGGCGCCGGATGATCGACGGATGACAGCCATCCCGACAATGTCCCGGCGCACAGAAACGCCCGTGCATCTGCGGCACGGGCGTCTGCTGCGACGATGGCAGGCGGCGCTTACCGGCGCACGCGAATAGCGCCATAGTAGCGCGACGTCCAGTACGATCCCCAGATACTCGACACCTGCACCCCATAGCGCGGGGTCATGGCGTGAACCATGCGCCCGCCGCCAATATAGAGGGCCACGTGACTGATCCCGCGCCGACCGCCGGTATTGCGGAAGAACACCAGATCGCCTGGCGCCAGATTATCCATCGGACCGACCGACGCCCCATACGCAGTATTGAACTGTGCAGCGGCGGTGCGTGGCAGGCTGACGCCAAACTGGCGATACACATAACTGGTGAATCCGCTGCAATCGAAGCCGGTCGCAGGGCTTGCGCCGCCCCAGCGATAGCGGGAGCCAACCAACTGAACCGCAAAACTGGCGACATCACCGCTCGCCGGGATATTCGCCAAACCGGCGCTTGCACCGGGGCGACCGCCGCTCACCGGCAACGCCGGGAAGTCACGGCTGACCGGCACGCGCCGCATCACGTGCGCCGTTGTGCTGATCAGATCGCGGAACACCCAGGCCTTTGTGCCATCGGGCAACCGCACCCGCAGCCAGTCCTTGTGCTTGCCAATCAGATCGACCTTCACACCCGCATCGATCCGGCCAATGCGCTCATAGCGCGAGTCGGGACCTTTGCGCAGGTTGACGCTATTCTCGGCAATCACGCCGACCAGCGCCGGGTTCGGATCGGGAATGGTTTCCGCAACCAGCAGACGGCGGACGACCGAGGGATCGACATTCAGAAACTCCGCCTTCACCCATCCATTGATGCCGCCCGGCGCGCCAACGTGGAACCAATCCTGGTAGATTTCGTACAGTTCGAGCTGCATATCCTGTTTCAGGGTCGTCATCGGCACATAATTCGTGCCAGGACCGTCACGCAGTTGCAGACCGTTTTCGCGCACAGTTGCAACCTTCGGCGGCGGCGGCGGCGGAATTGCGCTCTCCTGCACCTCGAACAGCGTATACGATGCCGCCTGTGAGATGTCAAGCAGTTCACCCGAAATCCAGTAGACAGGACCATCGACCCGCTCACGGACCTGGAACCAGTCGCCATAGCGACCGATGACCTGCACCGGCGCATCGCCAGAAATGCGCCCGACCGCATCATACTCAGTGCCGGGACCGTTCCGCAGATAGGCGCGTTCAACCGCAACCGTTGCAGGAACGACAATCGGCGCCAGCGCTTCGCTCCGCGAAATGAGCGAGAGCGGCACCGGCAGATCAGCCGTCTCTTCCAGCGGCGCATCGCCGATTGTGGCATCGAGATCGATCGGCGCGAGCGGCACGGTAAACTCGCTTCCTTCCACCGGGGCAACCGGCGCCGGAGCGGCAGGCGTCAGCACACCCGGACGAAGCTGCGACAGCAGCATGGCAGTGGGAAGAAGCAGAGCGACCAGCGCATGAAGGACAATGCGAGCCGGAAGACGTGCGAGAAGAGTAGAGGGAGCGCCGAACCGGGTGGACCGAACCGTTTGCCATTGAGTTGCGAGAGCGCGGGTGAGCGATGTGCGTTGTTGCCTTCGGGCGAGCGCGCGGCGCTGAAGCGACTCGAGGCTGTACGGATCCGACGTCATACCCCGATGACTTTGCTCAATCATGGAGCATCTCCTGGCGGTATACCCTGTACCATGCACAGAACAATGGCCGACTTCAACGAATCGGCTCCCAATCGCATGAGACAGGACATATCGTTAACGGATGGCACGATGGTGCGAGTGTACCATAAGGTGTTAAAAAATGCAAACGAGTCGTGCGTCATTGATTACTATGATATGGCAGATACTGCGACCATCGCGCAGGCGAACGCCTGCTGTTGACCGAATATAAACCATAATGCTGATTACGTCAAGTGTTCATTCAGCAACGAATGCAGCACATCGGGTGTGTCAGTAATGATGCCATCGACGCCCAGTACCAGGAAGCGCCGCATGTCATCGGGGTCGTTGACCGTCCAGACATGCACGCGATACCCGGCGCGTCGTACAATCGGCGCCACGTGATCGAGCAGCGGTATCTGCCAGGCAGGGTGCCAGGCAACCGCGCCAACCCGTTTGAGATCCAGGAAGGGCCAGCTTTCGCGCAGGCGCACATCGGGGCGGAATGTCGGGATGCCCATGAGCAGGGCGCGCGGCATGTCGGGCGCAACTGCGGCGATTTCTGCAAGCGCCTCGTCCCAGAACGAGGAGATGAGCACCTGATCGGTCACTCGTTCCTGGCGCGCCAGACGCACCGCGTCGGCGCCGATGCCGCGCATTTTGAGTTCGATGTTCAACTGCATTCCACGTTCGCGGGCAAAAGCGCACACCTCGGCAAGGGTTGCCACGCGCTCGCCGCCAATGTCGAGTTGCCGCAGATCGGCGAGCGTGCAGTGCGTTACGGGGCGTCCTTGCGCTTCCCACCGCGCAGTGGTATCGTCGTGGAACACAACCAAAACGCCATCGGCGGTGCGTTGCACATCGAGTTCGCACATATCAGCGCCCTGACGGGCGGCGAGTTCGAATGCGCGCAGCGTGTTCTCCGGCGCATAGGCTGATGCGCCGCGATGAGCGATCACCAGGGTCATAGCACCTCCTCATGACAACAAAATCCCCGCTCCTGGCGGAGCGGGGAGCGGCGGTAGCGATCGGGGTTCAACTCAATGCACTGGCGAGATGCTCCTCGACGGAGACTGTGCCCGGCTCGCGGGCGACGGCTGGCAACATCGGCGCCAGGATGCGCTGGAGCGCCATCACGTGTGCGCAGGTATTCCACACGCGGAACGTCGAACAATCACACGCCCAGCCTTCGCTGGTCAATTCGAGGGCGTGGTCGTTGTTATTGCCATGGAAGCGCGCCCGCAGCGCCTGGATTTCGATCCGGTCGAGTTCGTGCATATAGCGGCGCGACTTCTCGATCATGCTGATCAGTTCGGAATGGATAATGACCGGGCCCGGCTCCCGCGCTTCAGCCGACAGCATCGGCGCCAGCACCTTTTGCAGCGTCATCACGTGTGCGCACACGCCGCGCAGGTGGAAGACTTCACAGTCGCACGCCCAGCGATCATGCGCCAGCCGGACGACATGATCGTTGTTGCCGCCGTGAAAACGAACCATGATCTCATCGAGAGCGATGCGTTCCGGTTCCTCCGCGTAACGCCGGGCTTTCTCGATCTTCCCGATCAAGTCCGAGTGCATATCCCGCCTCCTCATCTAGCGCTTGCAGGCGAGCCATCACTGCGTCGCCTGTTCTCCGCGTATTCGATAAAACCGAAGCGGCACAGACTGATACACATCTGTGCCGCTTTACGCTGTCCTGTATTCAATTGGCGCTTCGCTTCGCATGGCGATCGGTCCCTCTGAGACACTGCGCCGCAATTCACAATCTTAACCGGTTGTTAGCATTATAGAGGGTTCATCAGGGAGAGTCAAGCATCGTCGCACCGCATGAGAAAACGACGATTTCTGCATTCCGATGGCATGAAACACGAGCGCGCACGCACAATGTGGATGCCTCGCCTGGACAGGTTGTTGAATCTCAACCAACGACCGATGGTGGGGACGGAGGGACTCGAACCCTCACGGATTGCTCCACAAGTTCCTAAGACTTGCGCGTCTGCCGGTTCCGCCACGTCCCCTAAAATAGGAGCGCTCCCACTCAATTGTAGCAATCATCAGCGTGAGATGCAACCATGAAAGGGTCGAACGTTGAACGTTGAACGTTCAACGTTCAACGTTCCCGCTTACCCGCGAATAATCGCCAGAACCTCATCGCGGCGGCGTTCCATTTCTTCGCGGGTTGTGGCTTCCAGGTTCAGGCGTATGAGTGGTTCGGTATTCGAGGCGCGAACATTCATGTGCCACGTCGGATACGTGACCGAGATGCCGTCGATCCACTCAATGACGCCGTCGGCATAGGCGTTCGCCAGCGCTTCGAGACGCTCCTTTGGGTTGGCGACCGTCGAGTTGATTTCACCAGAGATGAAATATTTCTCCTCCAGCGGCGCCAGCAGCGCTGAGAGCGACTGCCCGCTGCTCGCCAGCATCTCCATGACGAACAGCGACGGAATGATCCCTGAGTCGGCGAAGTTGAAATCGCGCAGGTAATAGTGCCCGGAGACTTCGCCGCCAAAGAGCGCGTTTTCATTCGCCATGCGACGTTTGATGAACGCATGCCCGACGCGCTCGATCAGGGGAATGCCGCCAGCCGCGCTGATCAGGTCGCGCACTGCCCACGATGCGCGCACATCGTAGACGATCTTGCTGCCGGGGGCGCGCTGGAGCAGATAGCGTCCGAGGAGCGCAGTGAAGAAGTCGCCCGATACAAAGCGCCCGCGATCGTCGATGACGAAGAAACGGTCGCCATCCCCGTCGAAGGCGAATCCGGCGTCCGCGCCTTCCTCAACGACACGCCGCTCGAGTTCGGCGCGGTTCTCCGGCATGAGCGGGTCGAGTCCATGGTTGGGCAGGTTGCCGTCCGGTTCCAGATACATGCCGATAAAATCGATCGGCAGGCGCTCGTAAATGCGCTGAAGAATCGGTCCGACCGTGCCATTGCCGGTGTCGGCAATGACTTTGAGCCGGCGGCGTTTGAGCCTGTCCGTGTCGATCAGACCAAGAACAAACTCCACAAACTCGTCCGACAGGTCGAGCGTGCGCATACTGCCGGTGCGCGTCGCCGGGGCGTAGGCATCGTTCTCGACGATGCGCCGCAAATCCTGGATGCCTTCGGCGCCGCTGAGCAGGTACGGCATCTGGCGCACCATCTTGAACCCGTTGTATTGCTTTGGGTTGTGCGACGCAGTGACCATCATCCCCGGCAAGCCGAGCCGCGTGCAGGCGAAGTAGTACTGATCGGTGCTCACCAGTCCGATGTTCACCACATCGGCGCCCTGCACCATAATGCCGCGCGTTACGGCATCAAAGATCGCCGGTCCTGAAAGGCGCATATCGTGCCCGACGATCACCTCGCGCGCTCCAAGGAATGTCACGAATGCGCGTCCGATGGCGTAAGCGCCCTCCTCGTTCAACTCCGTCGGATAGATGCCACGGATGTCGTATGCCTTGAAAATGCCAGGCGTGATCTGCACACTCCCCCTCCTTTCCCTTTGGCGGATGACCCATTATCGTCTATCGTCGGGGCACGCCGCAGACCTGCCCCGGCAGCGGTTCCTCAATGTTCCGCTGGTCTGCGCCCTTACCCTGACGAATATCCAGCATCCCTCACAAAGGTTTCACACAAAGATGCGCAAAGGCGCACAGGGTTACCATCAATTACAGGACTTACGCGGTGCGCGTTTTTGGGCGCCGCCAGAGCCTGCGGCAGCGTGGCGCTTCCAAATCAAAGTGGTGTCGTGCGGCGGCTGTGCCG
>DAOTWI010000839.1:0-15303 GCA_034436075.1 Roseiflexus sp. | reverse complement strand
CTGTGCCGACCTCGTGGGACGACGCCCCGCGCGTGCGCCTCGCCCACCCGCACGACGGGCAGGCCATGCGCCGCTACACCGAGCGCTACGAGTATGACGCGGTGGGCAATTTCTTGCGCCTGATCCATCAGGCGCTCAACGGCAGCTGGACGCGCGAATACGCCTGCGAAGAGCCGAGCCTGCTGGAACCAGGCAAGACCAGCAACCGCCTGAGCCGCACCGCGATCGGCGCGACCGTCGAGCCCTACACCCACGACGCCCACGGCAACATGACCCGCATGCCCCACCTGCCGCTCATGCGCTGGGACTTCCAGGACCAGTTGCAGGCCACCTCACAACAGGTGGTCACCAACGGCGGGACGCCCGAGACGACGTACTACGTGTACGACGCCGCGGGCCAGCGCGTGCGCAAGGTCACTGAACGGCAGGCCGGTCCCAACCAGACGCCCACGCGCCTGAAAGAGCGCATCTACCTCGGCGGCTTCGAGATCTACCGCGAGTACACCGGCGACGGGCAGACGATCGCGCTGGAACGCGAAACCCTGCACCTCATGGACGGCCAGCAGCGCATCGCGCTAGTAGAGACGCTGACGGTTGAAGATTCCCTCTCCCTTGGGGAGAGGGCCAGGGTGAGGGTCCGTTACCAGCTCGGCAACCACCTCGGCTCCGCCAGCTTAGAGTTGGATGACGAGGCGCAGATCATCTCCTACGAGGAGTACTACCCCTACGGCAGCACCTCCTACCATGCCGCGCGCAGCCAGACCGAGACGCCGAAGCGGTACCGTTACACGGGCAAGGAGCGGGATGAGGAGAGCGGGTTGTACTACCACGGAGCGCGGTATTACGCGCCGTGGGTGGGGAGGTGGGTGAGCAGTGATCCGGCAATGTTAGTTGATGGCGCCAATGTATTTGCTTATGCTCGCAATAATCCCTTGCTGTACGCCGACCCTACGGGCACCCAGTGCGACCCCACGATGGAGTGTTGCATCGATCCAACTACACCGACAGCTCGTGAAGAGTCGTTACAGCAGTCGTTGCCAGAGGAGGAGCGGTATTTGCCTTCGCCCGTCGCTAGCGTAAGCGGTGGTCTCTCCTTGTCTGCACATCTTTTGCGCTCCGCTGCTCCAACGGCTTCGGTTGCCCCAGCTTTGCAAGCCGCAAACTCAATAGACGACCTGCTAACTTTTTTACACGCTCAGGCAGGATTCGAGACCGGAGCTCTGAGACCGCCCACCTTTAACCCTCGCTCTGCTAGTCCCTTCGGAACGGCTGCTCATGCTCGTGCAACATCCGTTCTCAGCGAAATGCAACAAATTGGATTCGTAGGCTCAGAGAGAATTTATTCTGAGGTTCGAGTCATGAGTGGCATTGTTACACAGATCGGGGGTACACCCGGCGGTCCAGCCGGGGCGCATAATATCGACATTATGGTTGCCAGGCCCGGAGCAGCTATCAGTGTGGGGGATAATATTTCTGGTGGTGTTGCTGAATTGATTGGCGATTTGAAATATGGTGGTGGTGTGATTGATCCTAAATACGCTGCCCATGGATCACCATTAACCACTATAACAGGCCGAACAACAGCGGGGCCAATTCCATCAATCCCAGAACCAATGATGAACCCATCAGCACGCTGGTTTGGAGCAGGCGCCGGTGCATTGAATGCCGCAGGCGGCGCCTTTATGCTCGCTAGTGTAGATGTCGAGCGAGATCCCGGGATTCTCACTGCGGGAAAGTTAACCAGCGGCACTGCAAGTCTTGTAGGCGGAGGAATGGAGGTTACCGGAGCGTGGTTGGGCTCTGCAGGACTGCTAGAGGCAGGAGCAACTCTATCAGGAGTTGGATTTGTTATCGCTGCACCCATTATTGTCCACGAAGTCGGTAGACCTAGGGGTTGGATAGCCAATGATCCGGTACTAGTAGAAAGAGCCATGCGAGAAGGGCGTAATCCATTCTGCGCACAATGTCATGGACCCGGAGGCGCTCTAGATCCAAATAATGACTGGAATGCCGGAGGAGCACGACGTGCAGCTTTTGTGCGAAGATTGCAATGGGTGTATCTAGGAGACTAATTGGCGTCGATAACCCTTGCGTTAATCTCTGAGCAGCAGTGTATGTTCGGGTAGGATGGACTTTCTAACCAAATTCGAGCAGAGCCAATCCTATGAAAATCAACCTCTTCTCCGACCTGATCGACGCTCTGGGCAAAGCCGGCGGCTGGCTGCAAAGCATGGCCAACCTGCCCAGAAGCGAGCGCGACCGCTATCGCCAGGTGCTGGATGACACCCACCAGCTTATCCACGCCACGATCACCATGATCATCCTCCGCCTCGGCGACATCCTGCGCATCTCGGATGAAGGCGAGTTCCTCAAGGAAGTCTACGGGCTGGAGAACTACACCGAGTGGATGGAGACCGAGCGCAAATTCCGTCTCTGCCAGAGCCTGCGCACGGCGCTGAGGGAGACGGAAGGGGTGATCGCTGACTTGCGCGGCAGGATCAGCACGAACGACTGGGATGCGCTGCTCGAGCAGATGCAGTTGATCTTGCGCAGTGAAAACGAACTCGCCAATTACATCGGCCAACGATTCGCCGCTCTCGCCTTTCGGGCGCGAGATGTCCAGTCCGGCAGCCAAACCGCGCGGGACATCCGCGTTGAGGTTGAAGCGATGCGCGACGCGCTCAAACAGGAACGCGCGCAGTTGCTCAGGTATGAAGTGGAGTTGTTGGACATCATTTGAAAGTCTACCTTGCCGGTGAGGCAGAAACCGCACATAGCGTCGCGGCGCCGGCGTTCGCATTCAACTGCGCTTGCGCGGTTCATCTGATGGGAGACATTCCATGCCACACGTCATCCTTGTCCGCCTTGTGCCGGCGAAGCCGGTCAGCGGCGCTACGTTCAGCAGCTATCTCACCAATCTGTCGATCCGCGCATTCGACCTGTCGTTCGGCAACCCGGCGGAAGGGACGCTGGTCGGGCAGGCACAGGGGGTATGGGTTCCGAACACCGGCATCAATGCCACCGGTCCTGCCTTCACCCCGGCGACGCAGCGGATTGTGCAGCACTTCTCGGCGTATCCGATACTGCCGATACCGAATCAAGACGTGCGCCTCGAGGCGGTGGCGACCGCGATCATCGAGTTGAATCCGCCGCCGGGGACAGAGTTCAATGCGCCGGATCTCCGGCTCGAGATCCGGCAAGGCGGCCAACTCGTCGCCTATGAACGGCTCGACTTCAACGTGAAGGTCGAGCCGAACGCGCCGATCTCCAACAATCCGCTGACCTACATCACTGTCGATCCGCCAGCGATTGTGGTAACGCTCCCTGACCCCGGCGTCGCGCTCGATCCAAATGCGGCGTTCGTGGAACTGCCCGCCGACGGCTCTCCGCCGAAGTTTGCGCCGCTGCTCGCCGCTATTAACAAAGTGCTCGCGCAGGACCCGGCCGGCGGGGCGACGCTCGCCAACCGCAGCCCGCTGACCGTCGCGCAGGCGCGCCAGATTGCGCGCGAGATTATCTGGAACCGCCAGATTGCGCCGCCGCCGCCGAGGCCGAACAATCGCCGGCTCGAAGACATGTACACCCGCCCGCAAACCGATACGTCCTGGAGCGACACCGACCGTGATCGGGCAGACATGGATCGGCAGCAGTACGACGCCAGTCTGCTCGGCTATTACGCGCTGCAAAACGCTAACGCTGATCGTCTCGCGCAGTATGTCTTCACCGCCTCAGCCGCAGTGTGGGCTGAACAGCAAAGCGCCAATCCGGGGCGGATCGGATTGCGCTTTCCGGTCGAAACCGGCCCGCCGCCAACCCCCGGCGCTACGTTCCGGCAGGCGGACGTGGTGATCGAAAACGCTGGCGGGCTGACCCTCAACTTCCAGGTTCCGGCGGCATGCTTCTATGCGCTCTCGGCGGCGCTGGCGACCAACATCACGGCTGAGGAACGCTACCGGATGGCGACTGATGACAGCGAGCCGCGCCTTGCAACGGCAATCAAAGCGGCGATTGATAGGAACATCATCACTGCCGCCGCCATCACGCCCGAAAACGCCGCCCGCCGGTTGGTCGCAATCGGACGCGGGCGGGTGCAACGGCCGCCGCTCTGCCCCCTTAACGCCGAGGTGAACACACTGGTGACGGCATGGCTCGCAGCGATGGGCGCTTCGATCGATCCCTTTTGGCAGCAGAGTCCCTTCCCGGCCGCGCTCGTTCCTGGACATCTTGATCTTGTGCTCGCCGTGGTGACGCAACAGACCGTCGCGCCATCGCCATCAACAGCTCTGATCGCCGCCATCAAGGCGATCCCGATCACAAACGTGGGGCAGCTCAAAGCGCGCACGGTGCAGCAGTGGCACGCCTTCTTCCTGCCTGCAAACACCGGTCTGTTGCCGGATTTCACCAAGCCGGGCACGCCTGAAGAGCGCGTCGAGGCGTTCGTTCGCCAGTTGCGCAAGTACTTTGAGGTGCAATCGATCGCGCCTATTCCCGCTGCGGGCGCCATAGCGAGCGCACCGTCGATTCCGCTGGCCGCCAACGATCCGTTTGCGGCATTCCTCGCGGCTGCCCCCGGCTTCGCGTTTCCGGTGGCGAACTGGAATGCGCCCCTGATCACCAATGCCTTGCAAGCAGTGTTCCCCGGCGATGCAGACGCGCAGGCATGGTTGCTCAATGCGCTCCAGACGATCGATGAACTGCTGCACGCGACCAATGGCGTCGGACCGGCGACCCTCCAGTTCTCGCTGCTGGAGGCGCTCTATGCGCGCGGGTTTACCTCGCGCGCCCAGATTCAGGCGCTGTCGCCCGCTGAATTCGCGCACGCGCTGACCGGCACGGTCGCCTATCCCTTTGCCGCCGCGATTCAGGCGGCTGCTGGCGGTTCGCTTGCTGCTCCAGAACCGGCCTCGCCTGGACCCTTTGCAGCGATCAATCCCGATGGCTCGCTGATCAACTGCATCCCGCCGTGGCATCTCTCGCCGCTCGGGCCGGTAACGTATCTGCACGATCTCCTCGCCACCGGCGAAGGCGCAACCTGCGACCAACCGGCAGCAACCGGCGTTACCCTCGGCGCGTTGATCGCACCGCGCCGCGGCCCACTGGGCGATCTGCACGCGACGGCGGCGAATGTTCACACCACGCTGCCGCTGATCGATATCGTCAACGAGAATCTCGAAGCCCTCGTCGCTGACGGCGCGCCCGGCGTCGTTTACGACACCAACGGCGTCACGCTGGGTGGGCACGCGCTCAGAGCAGCGGATGACGAAGATGGTGGTGCGGGACACCCCCCAAACACGCTCTTCGCGGCCCTGCCGGAACATTCGACCCCGGCGACGCCGGTGAAGAAGCCCGCCGCCTATGAGAAACTCGCCAACGACTTTTCGGCGCCGACTCTCCCCTACTCACAGCCGCTTGACATCTCGCGCACCTATTTGTGTGCGATGGGGACATCGCGCTTTGCGACCATGCGCACGTTCCGCGAAGAGATCACCGAGTTTGCCATTGACGCGAGTCAGGAGGCCGCCGACTTTCAGCAGCATCTCTGGCGCTATCCGGTGCGCATCGAACTGGCGATCGAGTATCTACGGCTGTCACCGGAAGAGTATCAGAAGCTGTACGCCAACCCAATCAGCGCAACCGATCTCCGCGAGATGTATGGCTTTCCGGCGGATACGATCAACGGCGTCGATTGGCGCTTGATCGTGGTGCGCGTCCCGGAGTTCCTCAAGCGCACAGGTCTGGACTATTGCGACTTCCTTGAGCTGTGGCGATCGCGGTTCGTCGAGTTTGGCCGGCGCACGGTCGCGCTGCCGAATGCTGCCGGGTTGGCTGCCGATACGCTGCCGGTCGCGGACTTTCCGGATTGTGAGCCCTGCTGCCCTGAAGACCTGATCATTCAGTTCATCAATCCGGCGGATCCGGAAGAGGCGCTGCACCGGCTGATGGTCTTTATTCGCCTGTGGCGCACGCTCACGTGTCTGCCCGGCGCAGGCTACCGGTTTGCCGATCTGCGCGATATCTGTCTGGCGCTGAACCTGTTTCAGGGAGGAAATGTCAATCCCGAATTCATCCGGCAGCTCGCCGCCTTCCAGATCCTGCGCGACGACTGGCGCCTCGATCTGGGCATCGATCCTGACGCCGCGCCGGGCGCCACTGGCGCAACCCGCACGCGATTGCTCGGTCTGTGGGCCGGCGCGCCAGCGTCATCGTTCGACTGGGCAGTGGATCACTGGCTGGGCCGGATCGAAGATCGCGCCGAACGCGACCACGCCCCCGGACGGCTGCCGGGCAGCTACCGGCGCCGTCGCCCGCCTGAATTTATCAAGATTCTGCGTGATAATCTCGATACATTGTCGCTGTTGAGCGGTTTCGACCCGGTTGCAAAACCGTGGAACGCGGGACCAACCAGCACCTTACGCTTCACCGAGATCCTGGCGAAGATGTACGGCTCGCATTTCACGACCGGCG
This sequence comes from Roseiflexus sp., assembly GCA_034436075.1. Lineage (GTDB taxonomy): Bacteria > Chloroflexota > Chloroflexia > Chloroflexales > Roseiflexaceae > Roseiflexus. The sequence goes on along the minus strand of DAOTWI010000839.1, from coordinate 8,838 downwards.
AGTTGTTGTACCTGTTCTCGGTCGATCAGCATCTCAATGGCGATGATCCGTTCTTTCAGCAAGACCGGAACGAGGCGCTCGATCAGCCGTTCGACTTTCCTGAGGAAGGGCACCCCTACGATCTCTGGAGCCTGCGCCAGAAGTTGCTGGATGTGCGCGCGTCCCCCGAAGAGGTGGCAGCGCTGACCTGGACAACCCTGTCCACTGCGATGCGCACGAAATTCGGGTATGCTCCGCCAGCCGGCGCCGATCCGCTCCAGGAGCTGGGCGAACATTTCTTCCCCGAGACGCTGGCGCGCGAGGGGTTTGTCGTCAATGCACCAGCGCGCCAGTATCGCACTGCGCTGGCCGCCGCCAACCCCGGCAAGTGGAACTTTCCGCATCCGGCGCCGTTCTGGTACGATGCAGCGGCGCAGGAGCTCATTACCGCGTTGCCGCTGCGCGACGAGGATGTGCTCGCCAAACTCAACGCGATTGAGCAGTTGACGAACGCCGAGCGCCAGGCGGTGCAGCAACTCTATTTCGCGCCGAGGGCTGAACTGGCGCGCTTCTCGTTCCTCTTCCCCAGCCTTGCCGCAGCAGAGCGGGCGCTCATTGAAGAGGCGGACGAAGCGAAGCGCTGGGAATACTTCCGCCGCGCCTTCGTGGCATTTTCCCGCCGCGCGCAGATTGTTGCCGAACATCTCGCTGCGCACGTTGGCCACGCCTCTGACCATACCACTGCGGAGACAGATCTCGCATGGGTGATCCTCCGCCATCTGCTCGGCGACGAGAACCAGCCCGCGACCGCCTGGGAACAGGACAACGGGCAGCCGCCTGCTGTCTTCGCGTGGTCGCTGCTAGCAGGCGGGGCTTTTGCCGCCCTGATCCGGCTCACCGGCACAGGATTGCCTGGCGACATGAGGGGTGCGAGCGGAAGCGTATGGCCTGAACTGCGTGGACCGCTGACAGCGTTTTCGCCCACGCACAACGAGTGGAATGCACCGGTTCCCACGATTGTTCCTGCGCTTGATTTCACGCTGCCGCCCGCCGACCTCAAGTTTGCATTGCTGCGGAACGGTCTCGCCATCCGCGAGCCGGACGGTCTGCCGCTTGCCGGCGCTGAGGGGTTCACGGCGCGATGGAGCGGTGTGCTCATTGTCGAGCAGTCCGGCACGTACACGTTCTTTGCCGGAGCGCCGGCTCCGGATTGTGAGCCGCCCGATTTCGAGAAATGCGGCCGCAACAGGTGGCGGGTCAACCTGCGGCGTGGACAGAAAACCTTCCACCTGCTCAACTATCGATGGGCCAGCGAGCAGGCGCCTGATCGGGCGTCTGGCCCGCTGTATCTCAAACGTGGCGCCTACTTCATCGATATCGATTTTGAAGAATTGCCGCCTGAGTTCGACGAGAAGCACGAACTGGCGCGCGCGCGCACCGGGTTCACCGTGAAATACCAGGGACCCGACACAGAAAACTGTATTGCCGCACTACCGCTTGAACGCCTGTATCGCGACGTCTCGCCAGGTGCGTTGCAGAGCGAACAGGCGATCGCACCGGCGGCGCAGGCATATCTCGCCCTCCAATATACGGGCAGCATTCGCGACATTCGCCGTACCTATCAGCGCGCCTTCAAGGCATTGCTCTTCTGCCACCGGTTGCGTCTGTCGGCGCAGTTGGCAGCGCGATCAAGCATCGCCGAAATCGAATACATGCTGTCGGCGCTAGACCGGTTCGCTGGCATCACCTATGTGCCCGGTACGCCGTTTACCTCACACCGCGCCTTTCTCGATTTCAACTTCCTGCCGATTGGCGACGCCTACAACGGCGATCCAGAGCGCCAACCGCCAGCGCCGCTCGATCAACGGGCAACGCCGTCGGTCGCGCGCCGGCAGGCGCTGTTCGACTGGTTCGAACGCCTCTACGACTACACCGTGATGCGAGCGGAAATCCAGCAGCGAGCTCAGCGGCTGGCGTGGCTCTGTTTTGTTGAAGCCGCGCACCAACAGCCGAACGACCCGACACCACTGCTCATGGATCTCGGCGTTGATATGGATCACGCCACCCTCGTTCTCGACTTCCACGACAGCGTGACCGTCGATTGGAACATGCTGGCGGACGACCGCTGGGCGATCCGGGTGTGGCGCGCCGCATCGTGGGTCCGGCAGTGGCTCAAGGCGTTCACACCACTCGATCTTGCGCAGGCGCAGCCTGATGTCTGGGTGGCGAGCGCGGCAGCAACGCTGGCTGCCGGCAACGCGAATCTGACGAAGTGTTTCCGCGATGGCATGATCGAGCGTGGCAATCCTCTGCGCTATGCCAACATCGAGCGGATCAACAACCTGCTGCGCGAACGGGCGCGAGCGGCGCTGATTGCGTATCTAACCGGAATGAACCGCGTCCCGTTATCGTTTGCGCCCGGCACGTTCGCTCTGTCGGCGAAAGACCTCAGCGCGTTGCTTCTGATCGATGTCGAGACCGGGATCTGCCAGAAAGCGAGCCGGATCGAAGAAGCGATCACCGCAGTGCAGGCATGTGTCGAACGCGCGCAACTGGCGCAAGAGCCAGGCTTGATCGTGACGCCAGCCTTTGCGCTGGCGTGGGAGAAACGGTTTGCGACCTTCCGCATCTGGCAGGCCTGTCGCCGCCGTATGCTCTATATGGAAAACTACGTTGAATGGACCGAGCATGAACACGCGGTTCGGACCGAAGCGTTCCGCTTGCTCGAATCCGAGTTGCGCCGCATTACCTTGACCGCTCCCCAACCCGGCGGTATGGAGTACTGGCCCGGACCACACTGGCCCGCGCATCCCGCCTTGATCAAGCTCCAGCATCGTGAACCCGCGCAGCTCACACAAATACCGCAGCCTCAGAACCTTGGCTTGATGGGAATGCCTGAGCGGCACGCTCGTCCAGGCTGGCTGGCGCCATCGCAGCTCCGGCTGAGCGATGGCAGGCGCCCATCTGGCAATGATATTCCGGGTGTGACTGAGCCGATCACCGCCATGCCAGCCAACGCTGCCCCAGAAACGCCAGTTCTTGCGTCCTCGCCGCAACTCCCGCTCTGGTTGCAAACAGCCATTCGACTTGGCACGCGCTTCCTCCGCATTGCCGCCGCTGGCAAACCACTGGCCACATTCGCATTCGCGTCCCCGGAGACGGCGACCTCGACCTGCTGCGCCGAGTGCGGGCGGGTGCATCCGCCAGTGATGGACGAATACTACTTCTGGTTAGTGAACTCCGAGTATTACGACCCCGGCGTCTTGAACCCGGATGATCCGGCGCTCTATCAGGATGCGGATTGGGGTGTACATCCGCCCGATATGACCTCTGACTGGCATCGCCGCAACCGTCTGCCGCAACTCCTGGCGTGGCCGAAGCGGCCAATGGTGAAACTGGCGTGGTGTCGCGTCCACAACGGCGAATTCCAGACCCCGCGCTTCTCAGACGATGGCGCGCGCGTGAGTCCGGGCGGCGAAGCGCAGCTTGAATTCATCGGGCGCGAAGGCGATTCGCTGCGCTTCCGCATCACAAATGCGGCGGCGCCCCCGCCCGGCCATACCGATCCGTCGCCGTGGGGTTTCCGCTATGACATCGCGACCGATACGGCAGTCGTGCTGCCCGAAGTCATTGCGACGCCGCCCGCGCCGGGACCATTCCCTACAGCATTGCCAGCGTATCCATTCTTCGTCTTTTTCAAACCCGGCGCGCCGCTCGAACCTTCGCTCTATTCGACAGTGATGGCGGTCGCCGGTGCATTGCGCGTTCACTGCCGTTACCCAGAGGCGCTGAAATGGTACGAACTATACTTCACGCCCGGCGCCAACGATCTGCGCTGGGCAACATGCCGCAGACCACAACCGCCGCCGGACGCGCCACAGCCCCCGCCCGGAACCAATGTTCCCGGTCAACTGACGCCCGGCTTGCCAATTCCCGTCGAAGGACCGGCAACGCCGAATGCCCCCTCGCCATCCGCAGTGTTGGCAAGAGGACGATTTGCCCGTACCAATCAGGACCCCTGCTGCGATACTGTGGTGACAACCGATCATGGCGCTCGCCAACGCAGCATCCTGCTCGCGTATCTTGAGACGTTGCTCCAGCACGCGCAGGCGGCGCTGTGCCAGCACTCGCCCGAAGGGTATGCCATGGCGCGGTTGCGCCTCGATACGCTGGCAAAGTTCCTCGGTGAACGCCCGCGCACCATTTTCGGGCAGGACGATGGCGCGAATCCGCAGACGGTCACCGCGTTCGTTCCGCGATTTGCGTCGATCAATCCGCGCCTGATGGAGATCTACGATCGCGTTGCCGATCAGATCGACGCTCTGCACCAGTGCCTGACGAAGGCGCGGTTGGCGGGCGGCGTGCTGCATACCGGCACGCCGTACTGGGGCGACGATCCGGTGCGGCGCGGGTGGCGAACTGTAGCGGAGAACTGCCTCGATGACGACGGCTGTTGTTGCCCGCCCAGTCCGTACCGCTTCCCATTCCTCATCCAGCGCGCCCTTGAGATTGCCGGTGAAGTTCGTGCATTCGGCGCCAGTCTCCTCGCCGCCTTCGAGAAAGGCGACGCCGAGTTCCTCGCCGCCATGCGCGCCGCGCACGAGCAGCAACTGCTCAACCTGACCGAAGAGATCCGCCGGCTGGAATTCCGCGAGGCGGACTGGCAGGTGCAGGCGCTGCAGAAGACGAAGCAGGCGGCGCAGGCGCGGCGGCAGTACTACGCTGATCTGATCGCCAACGGGTTGATCGCGAAGGAGCAGGCTTACCAGAACCTGACCGGCGTCTCGATGACCACACGCGCCTCCGGAAACAGTGTGGAAGCCGTCGGGCAGGTCATGAACCTGATCCCGGACATCACAATCGGCGTGGCCGGGATTGCCTCTTCTCCGGTCAACGTCAACCAGTTGCCGATCGGCACAAAGCTGGCGCATGCATTTGCCGCCGCCGCCCGCATTCTCTACACTGTCGCCGATATTACCGGCACACAAGCCGGTCTGTCGCTGACTGAGAGCGGTTGGGATCGGCGCGAGGCTGACTGGATTTTTCAGGTCGCTGTCCTCGACATTGAGATTCAACAGATCGAGCGGCAGATCCTCGCCGCAGAACGGCGCCGCGATAGTGCGGTGCGCCAGTTGAACAACCTCGTGCAACAGAAGCAGCAAGCGGCGGACGTGCGTGATTTTCTGCGCGATAAGTTCACCAATCACGCGCTCTACCTCTTCTTGCAGCAGGAGACGGCGGCGCTGCATCGCCAGATGTTCGGCATCGCCCTGTGTTGGGCGCGGCAGGCGCAGCGAGCCTTTCAATTCGAACGTGAACTGACGACCCAGACCTACCTGCCGCCGACCTTGTGGGACAGCCTCCACGAAGGCCTGCTGGCTGGCGAACGCCTGTCAACGGCGCTACGGGCGATGGAGAAGGCCTACTTCGATCAGAACCGGCGCGAGTACGAACTCGTCACACGGTTGTCGCTGCGACAGGATTTCCCGCTCGCCTTTTTGCAACTCAAAGCAACCGGCGCCTGCGAGATCGAGATTCCCGAATGGCGGCTTGATCGCGAATATCCCGGTCACTACCTGCGCCGGATCAAATCCGTCAGCCTGACCATCCCGGCAGTCGTCGGGCCATATACTGGCGTTCACTGTCAACTCACGCTGCTCAGCAGCACGATCCGTGTCGAACCGGCGTTATTGGATGTCGAAACCTGCTGCCCGCGCGAGTGTGCATGTGACTGTTGCCAACGGCTGCGCTATGAGCCGATCAACGACGATCCGCGCATCGTGAAACTTTACGGCGCGACCGAAGCGATCGCCACCTCCACGGGACAGAATGACGCGGGGCTGTTCGAGGTGAACTTCCGCGACGAACGCTACCTGCCTTTCGAGCACGCTGGGGCGGTCAGTCGCTGGCGGATCGAACTGCCGATGGAGACAAACGCCTTCGATGTCGAGACAGTTAGCGATCTGATCTTCCAGTTAAGTTACACCGCATGCGAAGGAGGCGCACCGCTGCGCAAAGCGAGTTGGGCTGCCGCTTCCTGCCTGCTGCCCGGCGCCGGGTTGCGCTTCTTCGACTGGCGGCAGGATTTCGCCGATGCATGGCAGCGGTTCAAGGCAACTACACCTGCAGCCGGGCAACCTGACCACACACGTGCGCTCACGTTGCGCATGAGCCGCGGCATGTTCCCGTACCTGCCGGGCCAGCGGCCGGTGCGTATGCGGCGCATCGAGTTGTGGTTCGAAGCGCAGAGTATGAGCAGCGGGGTACAGAACCATGAGATCGAGTTTGTGCCTGAACGCGATTGCACATGCGAAGACGGCGACGAAGAGTGTTGCGAGCGCTACTTCCTCACATGCGTGGCAAGTGAGGATTGGCCCTGCCTCTTCCATGGCGTGCTTGAGTATCCATTCCCGTTCCTGCGCGACGAGCGACCGGTCACAATCGGCGATTTCCTTTTCCCAGAGAGTGTTGGCGTAGTGCACCGCGCCTATCTCATCTGCTCATACGAGGCTGGTCCAGCGGAGCGCTGCATGCCGAAACGATCCGTTTGCGAAGACGAATGCAGCAGTGGCTGCTGAACGTCGCCAACAACTGTGTGATGTGCCAGGATCGTTCGTCTGCGCTATCACCATAGGAGCTACAACTATGGCCCAAAATACCGACCCGAAATCACCACCTTCCCGCAAAAGCAAAGAACCCTCCTCGCCGCACGCAGAGCGTATGGTAAAGACTATCTCGCTGCTTGAGATCAGGACGGGGCTTTTCCTCAATGTGGATCACATTGTCAGTGTGCGGGTGTTGCCGCACGAAGAAGACGACAATTACGCAATGCTGCATCTGTCGAACGGTGACAAACTGGCGCTCACCCGCAGCGAATTTTCTCTGATTACCGGTGAAGAACCGCGTCCGACGGCGCGGCTGCCGCAGAAATCTCTGGCAGAGCAGCAAGCGTAGCTGCATAGCAGGCAGCGCCGCGAACTGGCGCTCACCCTGAAACCGGAACACTACCCCTTCTGGGCGCAGGGGCGGCTCAACGACGTGAGCCGCATCGACCTGCTGGCGCGCAGCGAGAAGCAACCGGCGCCAGCCAGCATCGAAGCCGCCGATGGCGCGGGCGATGCAGCCAACGAGGGCGCGCTCGCAAAAGCTACTGCGCTGAGCAATCTTCTCGTCGGCAGGTTGGCGAATATCCCGCTGCCCGACAAGCCAAACGGCGATCTCAGGCTATATTTCGACGGCGCCGATCTGAGCGATCTGTGGGTCACAGTGAGATGGCAGGGCTGATACGGGAGCAAAAATCGCGGGCGCGAATTCATAAGCCGCCGGACGCGGATTGACACCCGCCCGGCGGCTTATTGGTCTGTAAAGCAATTTTCCCGGTGATTTACCGGTTGGGCGAGACGAAAACTTGCTCTGTCCTGCGGAATATGTATTCAAACTCCATTAGCCGCCGGGCGCACGATGCGCCATGATCGGGAAATGCTGCCGGTACACCGGCAACCCGGCAAGCTCGCGATAGACCAGGTAGGCGGGACGCCAGCGCTCCGGTTCTCCATTGACGGCGTAGCACGCCCCGCCGGGGCAGTTCTCCCCCGGCTGCGGCGCGCGAAACGGGATGCGCACCAACCCCCAGCGCTGCGCGTTCGGTCCGTCCGCTGGCGGAAAATCTTCGTACTTGAACCAGAAGATGCGCGCCACATCGCCGCGCGCCGCCAGCGTCACATAGACATCGCGCAGGAACTCCGCCTGACCTGCCTCGGTCTGCGGCGGGATCGGTCCGCGCGGTCCGTCCACATCGAACCCGACGTTGTACCCGATCTCGGTGATCCAGAACGGCGCATTCGGATCGCCCGCCTCCGCAAGCGCCGCGCGCATCCGGTTTAACCCGCGGTCGACCAGCGCATCGTTCGGCGAGAGGCGGATTTCTTCCGGGTACGGATGATACCCGATGCCATCGACGGGCCAGCGACCGTGGGCATTTCTGAAACCCTGGAACGGCTCGCTCGCATACATCGCCTTCAGATACCCGGCATCGGTCAGGATCGTCTGGTCGCTCTGTCCGTCAGTCGTGCCGCGCGGATGCAACCCGCCGGTGATGATCGCCGCGTGCCCGCAGCGGTACGGCTCAGGGCGCGGCAACGGCGGGATGCCGCGGCAGAAGCGGTACAGTTTCGTCACCATCCGCGCAACGATCACCGGGTCGATGCCGTCACCTGCCGGTCCGCCAGGCAGGTATTGCGGCAGGCGGTTCTGCTCGTTCAACACCTGGTACGCCGCCACCCGCTCACCGTAGCGGTCGGCAATCGTCAGCGCGCGTGTCAGCCACTCGTCCATGTAGCGGTTCACGCCGCCGCCATAGATCGACGTTTCAGTGAATGGACCGGTGTTGAGCACGTGCGCATCCGTGCCCTGAATCAGGTCGAAACTGAGCAACCCCAGCACCTTGAAGCCATGCCGGGGCGCCACTTCATTGATAAAGTAGTCGTTCCTGGCAATTTCGCGTTCGATGAAATCCGGCGGCAACTGCGCGTCGAGCGGCGCAGCAATCCGAAAATCGAGACGCACCCAGCGCGCCCCCATTTGCGCCAGCGCCGCTCCCATGCGGTCTTGAAAGGTCTTGTTCGGCTGATTGGGGAAGGCGGGGTTGGTGTCGAAATCAAACCAGGGATCGCGGATAACGATGCCCATCATATCGAGCGGAACCGTGGCGGACGCCAGCGTCGAGGACGCCTGCGCCAGCGTCGAGGACGCCTGCGCCATCGCCAGGGGCGCCGTCTGCGCAGGGAGCGTCCCCGCTATCGCCAGCAGGAACGCCGCCAGGATCGCGCTGATACCGGCAAACGACAGAAACCATCTTTG
>DAOTWI010000838.1:0-17120 GCA_034436075.1 Roseiflexus sp. | reverse complement strand
CGTGGACGCCGCCGTTCCCGTCCGCGCAGGCGGACGGTCGGCCGCAGGTCCATCAGGGGCGATTTCAATCGCTGGCCGCCGGAGCGTCGTGTCCTGACAAAATCACGCCTGCACCGGCTTCGGCGGGCTCAGCCAGCGCTGCTGGAGACGAGCGGCTTGGGAAAGACCGCAAGCGGCGAAAGACGCGACCTGTACTATGCCGATCAGCAGCGGTTATGGCAGCGCCCTGCGCTTTTGTTGTTTCCTTCTGTTATGATTGTGTTATGATTGTCCTTATACAATGAGAGTCACTGCTGCATTCTCCGCGTCAGATATGCCAGCGTTCAAAAGAATGACGTTCAAAGGGTGACACGGCGGCGTGCCGTGCATCCAGGGATTTCTGCCTGATCTTTTCGCACCTGGAGAGCATCCTATGCGCCTTCTTTTCTCATCGTTGACCAGTGTGCGCCACCCCGACGAGGATGTTCAGCGAAGAGGGCAGAACATCATCCTGCTGGCGGCTGGATTGAACGTTTTGACTGTCCTGCTGGCAGGATATGTTGCCGTCACAGGCGCCCTCTCAGAACGCATCATCGGTCCTGTCATCGTCAGCCTTGTTGTGCAGACAATCGTCATCTTCCTTGCTCGTAACGGACGAGTCGATCTGGCAGGCAGCATCATTGTTGTCATGGCGATTGTGGGGACCGTCGGATCCGCGCTCCTGAATGCCGACCAATTAGTCACCCCGGTGCTATTCCCCATACCATTGCTCATCGCAACGGCTGTGCTGCGCCCAATCGGTGTTGTTGCCGCGCTGTTCGGCGTTCTGGCGGGGATGGGAGTCATCGCTAGCGTGTTGCCGCCACCAGAAAACGTCCCAATGCGCAATACGCTTTTCGTCGTTATTGGTCTTCTCTCACTCTTTGCGACACTGACGGGTGTGCTGATCGGCGTCGGGAACGAACGCCTCCGGCGTCGATTGCGCGACGCGGTGCACCGCGCCGATCAGACGGCGCAGGCGTTGCAAACAATGAATGAAGAACTTGATCTGCGCGTTCAATTACAAACCGAAACCCTTCAGCAAATCGTGCAGGAACTGGAGAATCGCTCTATTCAACAGGAACGGCTGCTGCAAGAGATTGCCGCACAGCGCGACATTATCCGGGAACTCAGCCTGCCGATCTTGCCGGTAGGGCGCGATGTGCTGGTTGCGCCGCTTATCGGCGCGCTCGACGGCGAACGCATGCGCCAGTTGCAGAACCAGGCATTGCGCTCTATCGAACGCACCCATGCGCGCATGCTCATTCTGGACGTCACCGGCGTGCCATTGATTGATACACACGTCGCTCAGGGTCTGTCCGGGTTGATCCAGGGATTGCGGCTGCTCGGCGCTGAGGTGGCTATTGTGGGGGTGCGCCCCGAAGTCGCGCAGACTATCGTCGGACTTGGGATTCAACTTCGGGGCGTCAGCGTCTTCAGCGACCTGGGTTCTGCGCTGCGGGATGCGACCTTGCGCTTTGTTGAACGCAAGACGGCTGCGTGAACGGACGGTCGCACGAAAACTGTCATCATGTTGTCATGGTTATTCACAAATTGTGGATAACTGTGGATAGAATCCTAAATGTAGGGTTCTACCCTTCCAGCAGGTACAAGAATCAGATACACCCTGGCGCCCTCGCTGACATCACGAGAGATTCACTCGTCAGAATCGACAGCCCCAAACCATCCCCGCCGCAGCATCACCTTGGCGAGTTCCAGCACCGGCACGACAGTCACCGCCAGCCCGGCGACGATCAGCCAGTCAGTCAGCCGCAGGGCATACGTCCCAAAGGCATCATGCAGGAACGGCAGGTACACGATCAGCGAGAGCAGGATCAGTTCCCAGATAATCGCCAGGTTGAGCCATTTGTTAGCAAATGGCTTGTTCAACACCGAAAGCCGATCCGAACGGAAGTTGTAGGCTTTGAAGAACTGGATCAACACCAGCGAAACGAACGTCATCGTCATCGCCTCTTCCAGTCCGCGCCCCGAATTGAGCGCCCACATAAAGAGCGCCAGGTTGACAATCGCCGACCAGACGCCGCCGAGCACCATTAGTGTGACCACTGGGCGGGTGAAAATACCGATCCGGGGATTGCGCGGTTTGCGCTTCATCAAGTCGGCTTCCGGCGGGTCGACTGCCAGCGCCAGCGCGGGCAAGCCGTCGGTTGCCAGGTTGACGTACAGGATTTGCACCGCCGAGAGCGGCAACGGCAGCCCCAGGAACGATGCGCCCGCCATCAACCCGATCTCGCCAATGTTGGACGAAAGCAGATACATCAGGTATTTCTTGATGTTGCTGAAGACGCCGCGGCCCTCTTCCACCGCCGCTACAATCGAGGCGAAGTTGTCGTCGGTGAGGGTCATTGCTGCGGCTTCTTTCGTCACATCGGTGCCGGTGATGCCCATCGCCACGCCAATGTCGGCGCGCTTGAGCGCCGGCGCATCATTGACGCCATCGCCGGTCATGGCGACCACGTGCCCCTTCGATTGCCACGCGGTCACGACCCGCAGTTTATGCGACGGCGAAACGCGCGCATAGACGCGAATGTCCTCAACTTCGCGCTTCAACTGCTCATCGGGCATGGCTTCCAGTTCGGCGCCGGTGACGACGCGACCGCCATCGAGCAGACCCAACTCCCGTGCAATCGCCTTCGCAGTCAGCGGGTGATCGCCAGTAATCATGACCGGACGAATACCGGCTTCAATGCAGGTGGCAATGGCGTCTTTCGCTTCCGAACGAGGCGGATCGATCATGCCTACAAGACCCAGGAAAGTCATGCCGGTCTCTGCATCGTCCGGCGTTGCGCCTGGTTTGAACGCAATCCCCAGCACCCGCATCGCCTGGCTCGCCATCGCCTGCGCCTGCTGCATGATCTGCTCACGCAAGGCGTCATCCAGCAGACGAATGCCGTCGGCGGTGATGACCGTCTCGCACCCCTCCAGAATAACTTCCGGCGCACCTTTTGCGTACGCAGTCACGCCATCCGCCCCCCGGTGGAGCGTCGTCATCCGTTTGGTTTCGGACGAAAACGGGATTTCGTGGATGCGCGGATTCTCAGGGTCGAGGGTTTCCTTCCACAATCCGGCTTTGGCGGCAGCGACCAGGAACGCGCCTTCAGTCGGATCGCCCTTAATGTCCCAGCTGCCATCGTCTTTTCTGATCAGGCGCGCATCGGACGCCAGGACCGCTGCTTTCAGAGTGAGCGCGAGTGGCTCAGGCGGCGAAACCGGATGGTCATCGAGCAGGAATTGGCCTTCGGGCACGTACCCCGCGCCGGAAACGGCAAAGCGCTGCCCGGCAGTGAAGACCTGGCGAACCGTCATTTCATCTTTGGTCAGCGTGCCAGTTTTATCGGAACAGATGACCGACGTGCTGCCCAGCGTTTCGACCGCCGGCAGGCGCCGGATGAGCGCGTGACGCTTCGCCATCTTCTGCACGCCAATCGCCAGCGAAATCGTGACAACGGCGGGCAATGCTTCCGGCACAACCGCCACTGCCAGCGCAATGCCAAAGATCAACATGTCGATGATCGGTTGCCCGCGCAGCAACCCAAGCGCCACGATGAGCGCCACGACAACGAACGCGGCACGCGCCAGCACAACGCCGATCCGATCTAGATTTTGTTGCAGCGGCGTGCGCACCGTCTCGACCGTCTGGAGCATCTGGGCAATTTTGCCAAACTCAGTGCGCATGCCAGTGGCGACGACCAGCGCTCTGCCGCGGCCATACGTGACCGATGTACCGGCATAGACCATGTTCCGGCGATCTCCCAGAGGCAGGTTATCGCGCCCCAGCGGATGCACATGCTTCTCGACCGGAACCGACTCGCCGGTCAGCGCGGCCTCCTCAATCTGCAGATTGATCGCTTCGATCAGACGCGCGTCTGCTGGAACGCGGTCGCCGGTGTGCAGGAGAATGACATCACCCGGAACCAGATCGCGCGCTGGAATGCGGACCTCCCGCCCATCGCGCAGCACGGCCGCGGTTGGGGCCGCCATCTGCTGCAACGCCTCGATGGCGCGCTCGGCGCGGTATTCCTGGATAAACCCCAGAAGCACTGCGAACAACACGATGATGGCAATGACAATCGACTCGACGCCATGCCCCAGAAAGAACGAAATCACCGTCGCAATGAGCAGAATGACGATCAGAACATTCTTGAACTGCTCGAACAGAATCTCCCAGGGCGACACGCGCCGCGCCGCCTGGAGTGCATTCGGGCCATACTGTGCAAGGCGCTTACGGGCTTCGTCGCTGCTCAACCCTTGCGGCGCGCTGCCGAGCAGGGCAAACACGTCATCGACAGCGTACGCATGGCATGCGTTCTCCGGCGTCGCTTCTGCGTGTGGCGGAGAGGACGTTTGCGGTTTGACGTCCGGTCGCACGGTCGACGGTTTCATGCGCAGTGCTCCCTTCTTTGCACACCAACAAAGAAAGACCATCGCTCCTCACGATGGTCTTGCGGTTTCGTTCAGGCAGCCGGGAAATCTCTTTCCGTGATGACGACTGCCAGCCCCGGACAGACCGGTTGCTACTCCCCATCTGATACCAGAGTATAGTTCGGAGTGCGCACCACGTCAAGAGGCATCTGCGATGCCTTTGGTTAGTAGATTTTTACCATCAACCTTAGAAACCAGTCGAGGTCTGCACACGACCCGATGGCGCAGTCGCAGCCGTCGCCGGAATCTCGCTGTCGCGCTCGCCCTTCGTGCAGTTGAGGTCGAAGATGTCGAGGCGGAAGCGATCCCGGCAGCAGGCGCACTGCCGGCGCCCGATGCGCGCATTGACGAAGAACCCGAACGCCGCAGCCGTGCCGAACATCACCAGGCTGTAAATCGCCGGCGGGATCGCCATCGCGGGGTTGTTGAGGAACGTTGCGCCTGATGCCAGCGCGATCGCCAGCGTTCCGTTCTGGATGCCAACCTCGATGCCGCTCGTGATGCGCTGCGACCAGTTGAGGCGCAAAATCGCAGCGATAGAGAAACCGATCAGCATGCTCATGGCGCTCAACATCAGCGTCGCTGGACCGACATCAATGAAAGCCTGGACGATAATCGCCCGCTCGCGGATGATCGCCGCCAGGATCACCAGGACGAGCAGCGCCACGGAGGCAACCTTCACCGGAAAATCGGCTTCGGCAGCAAACTCAGGGCGCTTCGCCCGCATCCACATGCCGAGCGCAACAGGAACAATCGTCAGCAGCGAAATCTGCACGACGGTCTGCAAGAACGGCAACTGGAGCGTCGTTCCCTGTCCCAGAAAGTGGATCAGCATCCAGTTGACCAGCGGCGGAATGGTGATCACCGTCACCGTATTCGACACCGCCGTCAGGGTTACTGAGAGCGCGACATCACCGCGCGAGAGGAACGAAATCAGGTTCGACGTCGGACCGCCGGGGCACAAAGCGATGATCATCAACCCGACGGCATATTCAGGCGGAAGGTTGAAGGTCGAGGCGATGAAGAAGCCAACCAGCGGCAAAACGACCAGTTGACCGAACAAACCGATGGCAACCGCTTTCGGGTAGAACAGCACCCGTCGGAAATCATCCACAACGAGCGACAGACCCATGCCCCACATGATGATGGCGATTGCGATTGGCAGAAACACTCCGGTGATGATGTTCTGTTCCATGCGCTCCTCTCTGGTTCATGTCGATCTTGCATCCCAAACATCCGATAATTTCCCTGATCCTGGCATGTGTGCATTCCCAATAACGACCGCACATCAGCATTGATCGAACACGAACGCAGATCGGCGCCAGAACTGGCGCTTCGATCCAAGCCCGCCTTCGACCATGCTGGCAGAAGCGCATCGCCGAGAGACGATCAAAGAGAAGAGTCGCAAAATGGCCGTTACCTGGAACCGCACCAGGAATGAGGAAGATGGTTGCATTGTATGATGAGACACGAGGAAGGAACAGCGGAGGAGTTCCCTTATGCGGCAGGAAAGAATCCCCGCTGCCGAAGGGTCGTCATCAGGAAGTCGAGCGCTTCGACGCGCAGCGCCATGCAGACGCCAGCATATGCCAGCGCCCCAAGCCCGCCCGCTCCCAGCAACGCCACAAGCGGACCAGCAAACGCCAGGGCGCTTCCCAGCGCCCATGCCAGGCAAAACAACGCTGCGCAGGCGACCAGACATTTCCAGAACGTTTCGCCGATGCGCAGACTGCTGAGATCCACCAGGCGCCGCGAGAGAAGGTACAGAATCAGCGCGTGCCCGATCCACTGCGCCGAATTCGCCAGAATGAGCGCCGTCACTCCCAATGGCGTCAGAAACAGCAGCGGAAGAGCCGTTGCCGCATAGATCAGGATCGCCGCTCCCTGGACCAGATTCGGCGTCAGGGTGCGCTGGCGCGCATAGAACGCAAACAGGAGCATCTGATCGAGCGCGGCGGCTGGCAATCCCGGCAGATAGAACAGGAGCGCGCGCGCTGTCGCCTGCGTATCCTCGCCGCCAAAGGCGCCGCGCTGATAGAGCAGCGCAACGACCGGCGCCGCCAACGCCGCAAGACCGGCGGTCGCCGGGAGGATGAGCAACACCACCACCTTAATCCCCATCGCCAGGGTGCTACGAAACGCCGCTTCATCACCGGCGCTCGCCTGGCGCGACAGGGTCGGCAGCACGGCGAACGACACCGCTGCCGCCACCAGACCAAGGGGAAACTGAATGAGCGCCGTGGCGTAGCGCATCGTCGGAATGGCATCCGGCGTCAGGCGCGATGCCAGATTGCGGTCGATCACGATTCCGGCGACCGAGAACCCAATCCCCAGCGCAACCGGCGCATAGAGCGCGAGAATCCGGCGCACGCCGGGATGCGCCAGGTCGAGCGTCAGGAACGGAACGTGTGGTGCATCACGCAGACCGGGGAGTTGCAACACCACCTGCAAGACCGAACCGAGCAGCACGCCAGCGACCAGACTGAGCGGACCGAGCCACGATTGCAGCAGAACCGCGCCGAGGATCATTCCCAGATTGAAGGCGCTGGTCGTAAATGCGGGTAGTAGAAAACGTTGGCGTGCATAGAGCAACGCGGTGATCAGCCCCGAAAGCCCCATGAAAAAGACCGACGGCAGGAGCAGGCGGGTCATCACGATGGTCTGTTCACGCAGCTCAGGCTCAAACCCGCCTGCCAGCAGCGTCACGACGCCTGGCGCCTGCCAGATGAGGAAACCAACGACTAGCGCAATTGAGCTCATCGCCAGATTAAGAACCGTTGCGGCGACGCGCCAGAAGGCGGCTTCGTCCTCTTCGGCATAGGCGCTGAACACCGGCACCAGCGCGGCGCTGATCGCGCCATTGACCAGGAGATCGTAGACTATCGTGGGAACGGCGGAAGCGGCGGTAAAGGCAGCGACATCCGCGCCGCGCCCGAAGAGTCCAGCGATGACCGCCTCGCGCACGACGCCAATCAGGCGACTGGCGATATTGCCAGCCGCGATCAGGAGCGCGGCGGTAGCAACGCGGCGGACAACCGCACCCGGAGCGCCGGACATGCTCTTCTTCCTATGGCGTGGGGGCGCCGCCAGCGATCATGCGGTCAACAATCTCGCGCACGGCTTCAGGATCGGCGGCGAAGGTATCGGGGTTGCCCAGGGTAATGATCATCTTCGAGTCGATCGCATACCGCTGAATATTATCGAGGTCCATGCGAGTTGCGGCGCGCGCCAGGCGGATCATTTCGTTGCGCGGCAGATCGGTGCGCACATAGTCGCGCAGGGCGCTGGTGTAATCATCGATCTTGTTGATCTGTGAGATAAGCCCACGTTCACGCACGCGCTCGACCAACGCCAGCAACACCTGCTGCTGGCGCTGATTGCGCCCGAAGTCGCTATCGGCGTGGCGCGTGCGCGCATAGATCAAGGCGCGTTCGCCATCCATCCACTGCCGCCCTGGCTCGAAGCGCACCCGCATCGTGCGCACATCGCCGGGGAACGCATCCACCGGATAGCGCGGATCATCGATCACGTTCGGCACGTCGATGGAAATACCGCCAACCAGGTCGATGACCCGGCGAAATCCCTCGAAGTTGATCAGCGCAAAGTGATGCACCGGAACGCCGACCAGATCGGAGACCGTCTGCTTCAATAGAGCGGCGCCATACCCTTTCCCCAGGCGGGTCTCGCCGAGGAGATAGACCGAGTTGATTTTCCGGCGCCCGAACCCTGGCGTATCGACCATCAGGTCGCGCGGGAACGACAGCATACTGACGCGACCGGCGCGCGGGTTGATGTGGAGCAGGATGATCGCATCGGTGCGACTGATCTCCTCGCCGATGCGCGCATCAGCGCCGAGGAGCAGGATATTGACCGGATCATCGTTCTCTGGCGCAACCGTTGGCGCGACAGTGGGAACGGAAGGCGCAGCATGCACCGGCGCATCGGCAGGCGCCGGTGCGCTGAGGATCGGTTCGGGGGTCGGCGCAAGGACGACGGGCGTCACGATCATGGCGTCCACATCGTCGAGCGCCTGCTTCCATTCGAAGCCGAGGCGGGCGATGGCGATAATTCCTGTCAGCGCCATCACGCCCAATAGCGTGAGAACAAATCGACGACGCACAGCGTGGTGACGTATCAAGCGCACATCTCCGCTGATCTCCAGACGTTCGCCCTGCTACTATACCACATATTTACCAGGGCGATTCAGAAGAGGATTTTCGCCAACCGCAGTACGCCCTGCTTCCACGGAACGCGATGCGAGACGCCAGAAGCGCCTTCGAACTCCTGCAGGTGTTCAATATACCAGCGATAGTTACGAACGAGCGCCTCCTTGTTCGAGTACTTCGGCGTGAATCCGAGCACCCGTTCCGCTTTCTCGATCGACACGAACGAGTCGGTGGCGGCGGTTTCGTACACCCACTTGTAGAGCGGCGAGAGGCGGAGCGCCTCCAGGATGCGCAGCGTCCAGATGACGGGCGCTGCCGGGAAGGGGATGATCTTCTTGCCAAAACCGGCAGCGTCCAGCACGGCCTGATAATCCTCGCGCATCGTCGTAAACTCTTTGGCGCCGATGTTGAAGGTGTCATTCACGCGATCCCGATCCAGCGTCGCACAGAGGTAGATCGCCTCGCACAAATCCTCGACATCGAGCAACTGATAGCGGTTGTTGCCGCTGCCGATCATGGGAAAGTTCTTCCCGTCCTTCGCCCAATCGTAGAGCAGCGCGAACACGCCCAGGCGCTCTGGACCGACGAACGACTTTGGGCGAATGATCGGCGCGCACATCCCTTTCGCGCGATATTCCAGGCAGATCTGCTCGGCTTTCACCTTCGCCTCGCCATAGGGACCGACGCCGTGGAGCGGATCGTCTTCATAGAGCGGGTGGTGGTCGGGAATGCCGTAGACCGCGGTCGAAGAAATATGGATCACCCGTTCGACGCCATGTTCAAAGGCGGATTGCAGCACATTGCGCGTGCCGTCGAGGTCGGTGGAGAAGATATCTTCTTTTTTGTACAATGGCAACGCTGCTGCCGCATGCACAACGACCTGCACGCCCTCCATGGCGCGATCAACGCTCGAACGATCGCGGATGTCGCCCTTGATCGCTTTGACCCGATTCCGTTCGGGGTAATTGAAATCAGCAATGTCGAGCGAAACGACCGGATGCCCGCGCGCGAGCAAGTAACGGATCAGGTTGATGCCCAGGAACCCGGCGCCGCCGGTGATCATGAACGTAGACGCTGTCATGGGTGTCATCCTTGCTGCGTCAGGCGATCCTGCAGGCGAGCGATCGTTTCGCGAACAGCCGCCAGGCCGTCGCGCTCGCGTTGCACCACAGCCGCAGGCGCCTTGTCAACGAAACCAGGGGTGGACAGTCGCGCTTCGCGCCGCGCCGCTTCCGCCTGAGCCGCTTCCAGTTCCTTGAGCAGGCGCGCGCGCTCGGCTTCCAGGTCGATCATACCGGCAAGCGGCAGGTGCGCCTCGACCGATCCGATCACGAGGGTGGCGGCATGCGACGGACGCTGATCGAGCGATTCGGCGATCGTGAGTTGGTCGGCGGCGATGCGCGCCAGACGCGCAATGATCGCGCGTTGCGATTCGAGCAGCGCCGTTTGTGCGCCTGCCACGATGGTGGCGGCGATCAGGCGCGCCGGTTCGACTTTGTATTCGGTGCGGATGTTGCGGATGCCGGTGATCAGCGCCTGGACGAGCGCCCAATCCCGCTCGACGCTCTCGTCGATCCGGGTCGGGTCCGGTTGCGGATACGGTGCGATCATGATCGACACAGGCGTGGCATCA
The DNA here is from genome assembly GCA_034436075.1 of Roseiflexus sp. Taxonomy (GTDB): domain Bacteria; phylum Chloroflexota; class Chloroflexia; order Chloroflexales; family Roseiflexaceae; genus Roseiflexus. The sequence continues at coordinate 6,860 of DAOTWI010000838.1, read as the reverse complement.
GTCCGGTAATCGCGCACCAGATACTGCCAGGATTCTTCAGTGACAAACGGCATAAACGGGTGCAACAGGCGCAGTGCGCCTTCGAGCACCGTATAGAGCACGGCGCGCGTCGATGGCCGGAGCGACTCCTGCTCGAACTGCACCTTGGCGACCTCGACGTACCAGTCGGCGAATTCACTCCAGAGAAACTCCTGGATGCTGCGCCCCGCCTCGCCGAAATTGTACGCATGCATCAGACGATCGACGTCCGCTGCCAGACGATGGTAGCGCGACAGGATCCAGCGGTCGGCGAGCGTCGCGGGTTGCGGATCGACGGTTGCGTCCTGACCGTTTGTGTCGTCCAGTTTCGAGAGCACGAAGCGGGTGATGTTCCACGCTTTGTTGGCAAAATTGCGCGCCGACTCGATCCGCTCCGGGTTGAGGTTCAGGTCCTGACCGGGCGAACTGCTGGTCGCCAGCGTGAAGCGCAGCGCATCGGCGCCATGCTGGTCGATGACGTCGAGCGGATTGACCACATTGCCATAGGTCTTCGACATCTTGCGCCCGTCTCGGTCGCGCACCAGACCGTGGAGGTAGACCGTGTGGAATGGCGCTTCGCCCGTCAGATAGCACCCCATCATCATCATGCGCGCAACCCAGAAGAACAGGATGTCGTACCCCGTCTCCATGACGCTGGTGGGATAGAAGCGCCGCAAATCCGGCGTATCGTCGGGCCAACCCAGCGTCGAGAAGGGCCAGAGGGCGCTGGAGAACCAGGTATCGAGCACATCCGGGTCCTGGACCAGACCTTCGCCCTGCGGATCGGGATCATCAGGACCGGGCGCGATCATCTGGCCGTCGGGCGTATACCACACGGGAATGCGATGCCCCCACCAGAGCTGGCGGCTGATGCACCAGTCCTGAATGTTTTCGAGCCAGTGGAAGAACACCTTCTCGAAGCGTTCCGGCACGATGCGGGTGCGTCCTTCACGCACCGCCGCGAGCGCCAGATCAGCGAGCGGTTTCGCGCGCACGAACCACTGCTCGCTGAGGAGCGGCTCGACGACCTCGCCGCCGCGCTGGCTGATGCCCACCGACATGCGATGCGGGCGCACCTCGACGAGCAGCCCTTCGCGCTCCAGGTCATCGACCAGGCGCCGCCGCGCCTCGAAGCGATCCAACCCGGCATACGGACCGGCTTCGGCATTGAGGGTCGCATCGGCGTTCATGATGTTGATCATCGGCAGATGATGGCGCTGACCCACCAGATAGTCATTCGGGTCGTGCGCGGGCGTAATCTTCACCGCGCCGGTGCCGAACTCCGGGTCGGCGTAGTCGTCGGCAATAATCGGTATCAGGCGACCAATGGCTGGCAGCGCGACCATCCGCCCGATCAGATGCCGGTAGCGCGGATCGTTAGGGTTCACCGCCACCGCCGTATCGCCCATGATCGTTTCCGGGCGCGTGGTTGCGACGGTGATAAACTCCGTAGCACCAGAAGCCCACCGGCCGCTGCCCCAGACGCCGGGGCGCCAGCCAGCGCCGGCGAGCGGGTAGCGCACATGGTACAGGCGCATGTCGCGCTCTTCGTACTCCACCTCCAGGTCGCTCACCGCCGTTTGCAGGTTCGGCGACCAGTTGACCAGGCGATAGCCGCGGTAGATCAGCCCATCGTCATACAGCCGCTTGAAGGCGGCGCGCACCGCGCGGGAGAGCATCGGGTCGAGCGTAAACCGCTCGCGCGTCCAGTCGCACGAGGCGCCGAGGCGGCGCAACTGGCGGGTAATTTCGCCGCCATACTTTTCTTTCCACTCCCAGGTGCGGCGCAGAAACTCCTCACGCCCGATCTGCTGGCGACTCGTCCCTTCGCTCTGGAGCAACCGTTCGACCTGCAACTGCGTGGCGATGCCCGCGTGATCCGTGCCGGGCAGCCAGAGCGTCGGCTCGCCGAGCATCCGATGCCAGCGCACCATGACATCCTCGATGGTGACGAACATCGCGTGCCCCATGTGGAGTTCGCCGGTCACGTTCGGCGGGGGCATCGAGACGACGAAGGGCGGACGGTCGGATGTTTCGGGCGGCGTGAAAAAGCCGCTGCGCTCCCACCACTCGTAGAGGCGCTGCTCAACGCGCTGCGATTCATAGGCTTTCGCCATTTCAGCCGGTTGCCGACTATCGGGCGTACTCATGGCGCTCATTGTTCACTGCACGAATATTGCAAAAAAGTGCGCAGAGCGAGCCGCCGTCATCGCGGTGCGCTGCTGCGACAGACAATACGTATTATATCGGATTCTGAGATCAGCACAAGGCAGGAGTATACGTGGACGGGATAACAGGCTCAGTTAACCGAGCCTGATAATTTGCGGGAGAGACGTTGCAGTGCAACGTCTCTCCCTGCAATCTTCAACCTTCCGACCTTCAACCTCTTCCGCCTCACCCCTGCACCCGCTCGACCAGCCACGTGACCGTGCCGGGGAACAGGATGACCAGGATCAGCACAACGAGCTGGAGCGCCATGAACGGCAGCGCTCCCTTGTGAATATCGGCGGTCTCAACTTCTTTAGGAGCGACGCTCTGGAGATAGAAGAGCGAAAATCCGACCGGCGGCGACACGAACGCCGTCTGCAAATTGACCGCCATCATGATGCCGAACCAGATCATATCAACGCCGAGCGCAGTGGCAGCGGGAACGAAGAGCGGCATCACAATGAAGCAGATTTCGACGAACTCGAGGAAAATGCCGAGCAAAAAGACGACGATATTGCTGACAATGATGAACGCCAGAATCCCGCCCGGCAACCCGGTCAAGATTTCGGTCACGAACCTTGTGCCGCCCAGCGCTTCAAAGATCAGCGAAAAGAACGTCGAGCAAAAGAGGATCATAATCACCAGCGTACTCGTGCGCGCCGTGCCAAGCGCCGAGTCTGCCAGCAATTTCCAGCTCAGGCGCTTATTCGCCCACGCGAGCAGGATGGCGCCGACAGCCCCGACCGAACCGGCTTCGGTTGGCGTTGCGATGCCAAAGAAGATACTGCCGAGCACGGCGAAGATCAGCACAATCGGCGGCACCAGCGCCTTCAACGACTTGAAGAGGAGCGCCCGACCGCGGATCTGGCGCATTTCCAGCGGCAGCGGCGGTGCAAGTTCCGGCTTCAGATAGGCGATCACCACACAGTAGAGCGCATACGAGCCAGCCAGCATCAAACCCGGAATCAGCGCACCGGCGAACAGGTCGCCGACCGAGACGCCGATCTGATCGCTGAGCACGACGAGAACCAGGCTAGGGGGAATCATCTGCGCCAGCGTCCCTGACGACGTAATGGCGCCGGTTGCGAGACCCTTATCGTATCCCAGGCGCACCATAATCGGCAGCGAGATCAACCCCATGGCGATGATCGTCGCAGCAACGACGCCGGTTGTGGCCGCGAGAAGGGTTCCCACAAAAACCACAGCAAGCGCAATGCCGCCGCGCAGCGGACCGAGGAGAATGCCGACAGTTTCGAGCAATTCTTCAGCCAGACCCGATTTTTCGAGGACCGAACCGAGGTAGATAAAGAAGGGAATCGCCAGCAGCGTGAAATCGGACATTGTGCCGAACCAGCGGTTTGGCAGAAGGCGCAGCAGGTCGATTTTGACCGCATCAAGCGACAACCCGATCAGACCAAAGACAATCGCTGTTCCTGCAAAGGAGAACGCCACCGGGTACCCGCTGATCAACAGGAAGAAGAACCCGACGAACATGGCAATAGCCAGCCACTCGTACCCCATCGTACTCTCCTATTCAACTACAGGCGCGTGGTATTCTTCGATCTGCGCCGCCTGTTCGGCGCGCACAGTATTGGTGACGACCGCAAAATATTTGATCGCCTGAGCAATCGCCTGCAAGAGCAGCAGCACAAAAGCGACAATAATCATTGACTTGATCGGCGCGCGCGGCAGACCGTCCGGGTCGGGCGAAACCTCCCACGCTCCCCAGTTGCCGTTTGGCAGGCGTCCCCATGAAAACAAGACCGGATTGATCGTCACATTGATGGCGAGGATACAGAAGGGGATCAGGAACAACAGGGTTCCGGCGAGATCGACCAGCGCGCGGCGTTGCGGCGACCAGTTTGCATACCAGAAATCGACGCGCACATTCAAATTGTGTTTCAGAATGTAGGCAAATCCGAGGAAAAACATGATCGAGAAGAGATACCACTGAAGCTCGATAATGGCATTGGAAGTCAGGCGCGTGCCAATGAAGCGCCCGACATAGCGCGCAACCACATTGACGAAGCCAATAGCGACCATCGCCATCACGATGTACGCTGTTTTGCTGCCGATCCACTCATTGAGCGCATCGATCGCATCGCTCACACGCAAAAGCGCCTGCATAGATCTCTCCCGTTACTTGAGAATGGTCGAACCCTCGCCATGCCGGAGACGCGCAGGGCGCTCTTCTCCGCGACAACGGGCACATGGTCATGCGCTGCGCACCATGGCGACAGCCAGTAGTGTTATGAAACGCTGTATCAACCGAACAACAGGAAGGCAGAGAGACTACTCGACAGCGTTTATTATACCATGATTTCTCTAGACTATCGCCAGCACAAGAGTCAGCGTCACAACGCTGAGGAGCGTGGAAAACAAAACAGTCGTAATGACAAACTCCGGCAGCAGATCATTTTCGACCGCGATGATCGACGCCAGAACAGCGGCTGGCATGGCCGCCTGGAGCACGCCAACTGCGCGTTCGATGCCATCAAGACCGAAGAGCGGCGCGAGCGCCAGCGCCAGCGCCGGTCCTGCAACCAGGCGAACGGCGGCTGCCAGCACAGTATCGAGCGTCAGGCGCGGCATGCCTGCGCCTGACAGTTGCACCCCCAGCGCCACCAGCATGGTGGGAATCATTGCAGCGGAGAGGAGGCTGATCGAGCGCGAGAGAAGCGGCGGGAGTTCGATTTGCAGACTATTGACCAGCAATGCGGGCGGCACGGCAAGCAGGGCAGGCGTCTTGACCACTGCAAGCGCAGCGCGCCAGGCGCTGCCGCGATGCCAGTTGGCGGCGGCGACGCCAACGACAAAGGCGATGCTGGAAATCGCCAGAAAGTAGACGGTCCCGGCGACCAGCGCCTGATCGCTGCCGGGAAAGCGAAACTGAATGATCGGGATGCCAAAGTTCCCGACATTACCGAAAATGGCGATGAGCATGTAGGCGGCGATCATCTTCGGCGGCCGGCGCAGCAGGGTTGCAACCACATATCCCGCAGCGGCGCATCCCAGATGCACAACGACCGTATAGGCGACCATCTGACCGGCGAGCGTGGCGCCAATGCGCGCGCTGCTCATCACATCGAAGGTGAAGGCCGGGATCAGGATGAAGTAGGAAAAGCGGGTCAGGGTGCGCGACTCGAGATTGAGACGAGGACCAGCGACATAACCGAACGACACCAGCAAGAAGACCGGCGCCAGAACGTTGAGAAAGATCGACAGCAGGGCAGGCACATTCTACTCCATACAATCAACGCAGCAAAGAGAACGACCGCACGATCCGCGCCCTTCAATGCAGTGGGAAGGGCGCAGACAGGCGCTCCGGCGCCGGGAACGTCCATTGTTGCGCTGTGCGGTCGGGATAGAGACAGGCATTATCCGCCGCTGGCGCGCTGCCGGAGGTAGCCGAGCAACGCCTCGATTGCGGCGCGTTGTTGATCGGTCGTCTCCTGGCGCTGCGATGCGAGCGCCAGCAACTCCTGCGCCTGCTGCGCCGCCTGATCATAGCGCAGCAGATCGCTCAACACGATGGTATAGTTCTGGCGCGCTTCCAGGTTGTCCGGCTGCAATCGCACCGTTTCGGCAAACGCGCTCGCAGCGGTTTCGAGGTCGCCTGCGCGCACCGAGAGCAACCCGATGATCGACGACAATTGCGGGTCATTCGGACGAGACGCCTGTACTGCACTGTATTTGTCGCGCAGGCGCGCCAGTTGCGCCGGATCGGACGAAAGCGCGGTCACGATCGATGATATCTGTCCATCGAGCGCGTATGGATCGCGATCCAGCAGTTCCAGATACTGGTCAACCGCTTCTGCAAACCGTCCTTGCGCCCGCAGAATCTCGCCCTTGCGCAGCAGCGTATCGTTGTAGAGCGGATCGAGATTGCGCGATGTTTCGAGCAGCGCCAGCGCCCGTTCATAATCGCCGGACCGTGCGACTGCGCTGGCATACTCGTTCAGAATGGCGACATCCTGGGGTGCGATGGCGTGCGCCTGGCGATACCACTCGATGGATTGCATCAATGCATCGCGATCCTGACCGCCGCTCAGGTTCTGATACCAGAAGTTGTACATACGCGCCAGGTTGGCAGCGTGGTCTTTGTTGAGCGGCGCAAGTTGCTGGGCGCGCAACAGGACTGTGCGAGCGTAGCTCATCAACTCCATGGGCGTGCGCTGCACCACAAACGCCTGCAACGCCGCCGCATCTTCGAGTTGCAGCAGCGTCGCGACGCTGGCGTTCGGATCGATCTGACCGAGCGGCGCGCCGGAGCGGCGCGCTTCATCGGCGCGGATCGAGACCATCGTCATGAGCGACCGGCCAAGCGTCAGGTAGTAGAAATCCTGGCCCGGCTCCATACGGATCGCATCCAGCAGATACCCTGCGCCGACGATCTGCTGGTCCAGCCGGGCGCGTGGATCGTCGATGTACCCCTGTGCCTGCTGCAACCGCATATCCGCCAGGACGCTATCCACGTTGAACGTCCAGACGCCGAGGAAGGCGAGGATCAGAATGACGGCATAGACCGCCATCGCCGCGGCGCGTCCCTCGGAGCGGGTGCGGGAAGGCGCTGATCGCCCGGTTGACGGTGATCCGCGCTTAACTGCCTGGGCGCGGCGTCCGCCGCGCTGTCG
>DAOTWI010000837.1:0-2542 GCA_034436075.1 Roseiflexus sp. | reverse complement strand
GGACGCGCAACGGTGGCGCAGTCGTATTCGATCCAATCGGTTGCCCCGCGCCTGGCGGATATTTTGCTGCGCGTGGGACGTTGTGCATAGGAGGGATATTCGATGACTGTGCGAGTTGCGCATGTGACAACCATCGACCAATCGCTGCGCTATCTGCTGCTCAATCAACTGCGCCGCATCGCCGACGCCGGGTATCAGGTCACGGGGATTTCCGCTCCGGGACCGGATGTGTCCGCGCTTGAAGCGCACGGCATGCGCCATATCGCGGTTCCGCTCACGCGGCGGCTGACGCCGCTCGCCGACCTGCGCGCCCTGCTGCGCCTGTACCGCGTGTTTCGTCATGAACACTTCACAATTGTGCATACTCACACCCCCAAACCGGGGTTGTTAGGGCAACTGGCGGCGCGCATAGCAGGAACGCCAGTGGTGATCAATACCATCCACGGCTTTTATTTCCACGAACATATGCCGCCAGCGCAGCAACGCTTCTACATTGCGATGGAACGCATTGCGGCGCGTTGCTCGGATCTCATTCTGTCGCAGAGCAGCGAAGACCTCGACACCGCAGTGCGCCTTGGCATCTGCCCGCCCGAACGGATTCAGTTGCTTGGCAATGGCATCGATATCCGGCGATTCGACCGGCGCCGGATCGATCCGGCGCACCTGGCGCACCTGCGGCGCGATCTTGGATTGCCGCCAGACACGCCAGTGGTGGGCTTCGTCGGTCGTCTGGTTGCTGCGAAAGGGGTGATCGAACTGGCGCGCGCTGTTCGGCAGGTTCAGTCACGCTTTGGTCCGGTCACGCTCCTGATTGTCGGCGGCGCCGACCGGGAAAAAGTGGATGCGCTCACCCATGAGGACATTCAGGCAGCGGCGGGAACAACGATGTGCGTGTTTGCCGGTGTTCGTCACGACATGCCAGAAATGTACGCTCTGATGGACATCTTTGCGCTGCCATCGTACCGTGAAGGATTTCCGCGCGCGGCGATGGAGGCGTCGGCTATGGGTGTGCCATGTGTCGTGACCGATGTGCGTGGATGTCGCGAGGCGGTCGAACATGGGCAGAACGGACTGCTGACGCCGCTGCGCGATGTCGATGCGCTGGCGGATGCCCTTGTGCGCCTGTTGCGGGACGACAACCTGTGTGTCGCTATGGGGGCAGCCGGGCGCAGCATGGCGCGCGAGCGATTCGACGAGCAGCAGGTGTTTCAACGGGTGATCAACGCCTATTGGCGTTTGCTTCACGAGAAAGGACTTCCGGCGCCGGAGAGCGCGGCGATGCCCGCAACCAGCAGAGTGTGACGCCATGTACCGTCGTTATCTGAAGCGCATCTTCGACATCTGCGTTGCCAGCGCGGCGCTCATCGCGCTGACGCCGCTGCTGCTGGTGATTGCGGCGCTGGTGCGGGTGTTGCTGGGTGCGCCGGTGCTCTTTCGCCAGCAGCGCCCCGGATTGCACGGCACACCATTCACGCTGCTGAAGTTTCGCAGCATGACCAACGCGCGCGATGCGCAGGGCAATCTGCTGCCGGACGATCAGCGGCTGACGCGGTTCGGGCGTTTTCTGCGCAGCAGCAGCCTCGATGAACTGCCGGAACTGATCAACGTCATCCGCGGTGACATGAGCCTGGTAGGACCGCGCCCGTTACTGATGGAGTATCTGGATCGCTACACCCCGGAACAGATGCGGCGACATGCAGTGCGTCCCGGCATCAGCGGATGGGCGCAGGTCAACGGGCGCAACGCGATCAGTTGGGAGCAGAAGTTTGCGCTGGATGTCTGGTATGTCGATCATCTCTCGTTCTGGCTCGATCTCCGCATTCTGGCGCTGACCGTGTGGCGCGTAGCCCGGCGCGAGGGGATCAACCAGCGCGGGTGCGCCACGGTCACGATCTTTCAGGGAACAACATCGGAGGGCAGGTCACGATGAAGCGCGTGTTGATCATTGGCGCTGGCGGGCATGCACAGGTGGTCGCCGACATTCTCCTGCGCATGCACGAGGCGGGCGCCGATCTGATACCGATTGGTTTTTTTGACGATAACCCGCACCTGTTTGGCGAGTGGCGGCTGGGATTGCCGATCCTGGGTCCGCTTGCTGCGATTGACGCCGTCGATCACGACGGAGTGATCATCGGCATCGGCGACAACCGGACGCGCCAGGCAATCTACGACCGTCTGGCAGCGTGCGGCGAGCAGTTCATCGTGGCGCGCCATCCGTCGGCGATTGTCGCGCGCGATGCGGTCATTGGCGCGGGGACAGTTGTTGCGGCGCGAGCGATCGTGAATGCAGGAGCGCACATTGGCGTGAATGTGATTCTCAACAGCGGCTGCATCGTCGAGCACCACAATCGCATTGGCGCCCATGCCCATATCGCGCCTGGCGCCACCCTCGGCGGCGCCGTCGCCATTGGCGAAGGCGCACTGGTAGGGATTGGCGCAACGGTGCTGCCGCAGTGCGTAGTCGGCGCATGGAGCGTCGTTGGCGGCGGCGCAGTGGTGACATCAACCGTGGACGATGATCTGGTCGTCAGCGGCGTCCCGG
>DAOTWI010000836.1:0-2804 GCA_034436075.1 Roseiflexus sp. | reverse complement strand
GAGAACTGAGAACTGAGAACTGAGAACTGAGAACTGAGAACTGAGAACTGAGAACTGAGAACCGGGGTCCTGTCGCCATCGATGTGATGTTTCACCTCAGCGCAGCGATCTGCTCGTCCAGCCACTTTTGCACCTGTGGATCGCGTGTCAATGCGCGGGCGCGCTCGAAATCGGTGAGTGCGCCCTGCCGGTCACCCTGATCCCGGCGAGCGACGCCACGGTTTGTATACGCAGTCACATAGTTCGGGTCAATCTCAATCGCCCGGTCATAGTCGGTCATCGCCCCTGCCAGGTCACCCTGATCATAGCGGGCAATGCCCCGGTTGTTGTAGGCGATGGCGTTCTTCGGATCAAAGGAAAGAGCGGCGGTATAGTCATAGATGGCTTGGGTCAGATTGCCCTGGTCATAGTAGGCGAGACCCCGGCCAATGTAAGCGCTGGCGTTCCTGGGTTCCAGTTTCAGGGCGCGTTCATAGTCGGCGATGGACTCCGTCAGGTTGCCTCGCACGCGATAGGCGCCACCCCGGCTGATGTAGGCGGCAACGTACTCTGGATTAAGTTCAATCGCACAGGTGTAGTCGGCAATCGCCCCCGCCAGGTCGCCCTGCGCGCGGCGGGCAAGACCGCGATTGTAACATGCAATGGCGTTTTTCGGGTTTAGATCCAGGGTGCGATCGTAGGCTGCAATCGCCTGCGCCATGTCGTTGTCGGAGACCTGGTAGAGCCATCCTAAACGGAAGAAGGTCTGAGCGACGTCTTCGAGCGGCGCGTCTTCGGGCAAACGCGCAATGGCACGCTCCAGCAGGCGCGTGGCGGTCGGGTACTCCTCCACACTGTAATAGGCGTCGCCCAGGATCGAAAAACTGATGTAGACCGCTATTCCCGGCAGATCGCTGGTGGCGTACCGGGTGAAGGCTTGCGGATTGGCCAGTGGTGTGCGTTCGGTCTCGCTCAGGTTGATTATCACCGCGTCGGGCTTGCGCAGGTTGAGGATGTTGGTCGTTACCCGCACGTCGCTAACCTCACCCCAGATGACGAGCGTGGCCCCAACCCGCCGCCCCAGCGCCTCAGCGGCGTTCCGGTTATCGCTGTTGAGCGCCTGTGGCGCCTCGGCGATGCGCAGATTGAGCGTCGGTACGTTGACTTCGCGCTGGAGCGCCTCGTGCTCGGTGCGTAGAGTCCGCATGATTTCTCTGTGGATAGTGCTGCGATCGACGCCCTCGGGGCTCTGGTACGGCGCAATGACAATCAGCGTCTCGCCAGAGCGAGCGGCCGGAATGGGCGGGAAGCGTTCCTGCCACCAGCGAGCCAGGTCTGGAAGCGTTTCTCGTGCGCCGGGCAGAATGGTGAAAATAGCAACCAGGGCGTCGACCAGAGTCCCTATCACTCGCGCGATGATCCCGAGCCACTGCGGGGCAGCATGCGCAGACGGAGGGTTGACTGGCTGCTTCGGCGGATATTCCATGTCAGCCTGCGCCTCCAGAGGTGCAGGAGCAGGCAAAATGCTGCCGGGTTGGTCTGGCGGATGTTCCGCACCTGCCAGCGTCTCGGATGACAAGGGCGCTGATGAAAGTTCATCAATCTGATCCGACATGGCAATTCCTCCCTCAACGTGCGCACTCAAACAACGAGACGAAATCACCGAGGAATGGCGCTGGCAGATAGTGTTTATTATAGGTATCAACATATACGAACGTCAATACGGATTCGTTGCACAGCCAATTGCACCCTGTGCGATTGCGCTGCCGGTTTCCCCGCATAGCGCTGCATTCGGAAAACAGACCAAACGTGGTAGAATATGAACTGCTCACATGCCATCCGTCAGGAGGTCACGCTGATGACCCACTCCGCACCCCATCCCTCGCCCCCGTCCGATATGCTGCACGCTGAGGCCCGGTTCCGCTACAGCTGGCGCTTTGTGCGTTGTCCAATGCCTGATAATCGCAATAACCTGGAACAGGTTCCACTGACACTGGAAGATGTCCTGCACCCGGAAGTGGGAGATTTCATCGTGCACGACGACCGCCATGAAACCGATCGGATGCGCCTCACTGCCGTGCTGCGCGCTTGCCTGGAAAACTCCGGCGCAGCGATTGTGCGGACCGATGTGCGCATCGTGTGGGACATCCCCGACCTGCGTCCGAACGGACCGGATGTGACGGCGGTGCGACGGCGCTCACCGCACGTTATTACGACGCGCGCACATGACCTGGGGCGCAAGGTGGAACACTCGGGCGGGCAGGGGTAGCGTAAGATGAGCGCTGTCATGATTTGTCAGGAACCGCCGTCTCGCTGCGGGCTGATGGAGTTTGCGAACATCATCCGGTATCGCCCGATTCAGCCCGCGCAGGCGGGCTTCGCTTCCCGTAGCCCACGACGTTAGTCGCCGGGCTACAAGGCGGATAGCGGAATACGTATTCAAAGTTCATCAGCCGCCGGGCTACAAGGCGGATAGCGGAATAATGATGCAACAACCATCAGCCTGGAGCGCCAGGAATGCTCCAGGCGGGCAACGTGGCATCCGAACGCCTGACGGACGACCATCCATAAGACGCTGTGCGCCTGTGCGTCTTTGGGTCACTGTGCAGGAAATGCTCCAACCAATGGCACGCTCTGCGCACATGCTCATCCTCGTCCTTGTTCTCCTGGCAGCCTGCGGTCAACCCGCATCCATGCCGCCGACGCCGTCTTCTGAGCCTGCCGCAACACCCACTGCCACATCGACGCCGCTTCCGTCGCCGACCTCTGCACCGGCGGCAACCCCGCTCCCCACACCGACCCCTGCGCCAGAACCGCTGACGGTG
>DAOTWI010000835.1:0-14395 GCA_034436075.1 Roseiflexus sp. | reverse complement strand
AATCGCCGCCACGCGCGCCAATCGCCGCCACGCGCGCCAATCGCCGCCATGCGCCCCGTCGCCGCCAGCAACGGGTGAGGATGGTGTGCGTTGCAGTTGCAGGCGATCAGCAAATACACACAAGCAAGGGCGAAAGACACGCCTATTGGGTGACGATGCTGAAGTCATCCGGCTGGCGACCCAGCGCCAGAAGCAACTGCTTGATAATGTGCAGCACTGATTGCGCACTCTGGTTCGTCTCGACCCACAGCCCAGTATTGGGGATTGGCTCTGGAGAAATCATGCCGTCCGGGTTGGGCGTGATATGCTGCCGGGTTCGGCCTTTAATAGAGGTGGCAGCTTTTGCAAAGTCTTCGCCATCCTGCTGTGCCAGCGCCTCACAGACACCCAACAACACTGCGCGCCAGGTGTTCGCCTGGTAGCGTTTCTTGAGCAGAATGAAGCCAGCAGGCTTTCGCGGCGTTGACTTTACGTCTCCAGCTCTGGCAGGGTTCGGTCTGATTTCCACGGGCGTTTCTGTCTGGTTTGCACTGATGGGCGCATCTCGACCAATCAGCTCACCCCAATACTCGTCGTCCAGGGTAGTAACCTCCAGGGTGCGCCTGGCAACGCCCACCTGATGCTTCACCAGCAGATCGATTAGTTCGTCGCCGTTGATCAGGCCGATCCGCATTTTGTTCACCGCCGCAGCCTCTGCGCGCGCGGATTTGGAGAAATCGCTGGTGGTGATAATAATCCCCTGCTGGTGAACCTGCAGCGATCCGCGCAGTTGGGTGACGGTCGACGCACCAACGTTATTCTTCCAGCGTTTCACCTGCACTGCTGCACTCACCTCGGTCAGTCCAGCGGCGCGGTAGACGCCAGTTACATCGATGCCCCCATCACCGCTGTACGGAGTGACCTGGACCGTGTTTTCATCGAAGCCCATGCGGATCAGCAGTTCGCGGATCAGCGCCTCGAACCTGTCTGGAGGCGTGCGCATCACCAGGTCGCGCAGCTGCTGCCGTGTTGCGGCATTGATCTCGGCGACGTGCGCATCGATGCCACGGGGACGCCATTCAGCCAGACCAAAGGTCCCCCTGCCGACACGCACAAAGCGCGAGCCTTCCTGAAGAGTATCGGTGTAGAGCCGGGAACCCATGGTTGCAGTTGGCGTCTGACCTTGAGGCGTGATCAGTTTCCGCTTAAGCGCATCCTCGGTGATCGCCTCGTAGTGAAGCGGCTGACCGGCAGCCTTAAGGATGTCATAGGCAGCGTCGAGGTACGTCATTGACCATCTTCCTTTGACATTGTCACGTGACCGGCGTCAACGGCTCGATGTCGGCGTAAGCCGCCTCGTCGAGCTGGCTGAGCTCCCAATTCTTCTGCAGGTTGAGCCAGAAGCGCGGATCTTGCCCGAACAACTTCCCCAGGCGCATAGCCATGTCGGGCGTTACACCGCGTCGACCACGGCAGATGTCGCTGATCTTGGACTGTGCCATATGGAGCCGTCTGGCAATCAGCGTCTGTGTCAGACCGTTCTGCTCAATGATTGCCTGGAGGATTTCGCCAGGATGCACAGCAATAGGACGACGCGGTTCCGGCATAGCATCTACTTTCCTTCATCCTCAAAGACCGCATACTCCGCCGGTATGGCGAGACCGAAATGCTGGCAGAGGAGTTTCACGTCGTGGTAATCGTTTTCGTCCAGCGGATAGCCGGTGTGGAATCGTACCAGCCATTCCGGCGAGATGCACTGGACTGAAAACCCATTGATCATGCCCCGCCCGCTGAGTGACTCGCGCGGATAGGGCACGCCGTAGACACAATTGCCGTCAGTGTCGAACGTGTACGAATGGATGTCGATCTGCCGCCCCCGCGCATCTGCCAGCACAAAGTTGCACTCCCAGCTATCGTCGCGGGGAACTTCGCGGAACCCCTGCGCTGCGAAGATCGCGCGCACCTGCGGCACGTCTTTGTGCTGCATGGCGATATCCAGATCGGCGTGCGTTCGGGTCTGCCTGCCGAGCAACGCATCAACCGCCCATCCGCCATCGACATGAACCGCAATACCGTGGCGCTCAAACACACGCAGAATCTCAATAACGTTCTGCGCCGTCATTTCCGCGGCTAGAGGAGATACTGGATTATCTGAGTTGTTCATGGCGTCTGTTCGTGTACAGGTCCGGGCCTGGCGGGTCAACGGGTGGCCGCCAGAGGTTTTCAGTCACACTGAAATCACCCGGTTGAATAATTTCAGTGGCAATGAAATCGTTGCGTCAACAAAGGACTTTTGCCTGGCGACTCCTTGTAACTGGGTGCAGATGGCGGTGGTAAGCAGTGTTGCCGCTGATCAGGAACGCAACTCCCGCATTCGCTCGCGAATGCGATATTCGAGCGCGCCCACATCTTCAGAACAAAGTTGCCGAATACGGGGATAGCGCCTGGCTGCTTCCTCAGCCAGACGCCTGCGCCCCTCAGCGGGCATTTCAATGACACCCCGCATCTGTGCAAATGGACGATAATAGCGCTCTTTGGCATCGGGCTCGGCGCGTATCGCCCTCCAATTCCAGTCGTTGGGCAGGTCGTGCCCTGCAAGCACCCATACTTCGATCTCCTGCCAGGCATGTTCGGCCAGAAAGAGACGGGACACGCCTGGCAATCTACTGGCGTTTTGTTCAATTCGATCCAGAGCTTCTCGTCTTCCAGTCTGACCATCACGATCAACGCACAGTAGGAATAGATGAACTTTCCAGCTATACTGTTCGATAATATCGCGAATGCGCTCCCACCTGAGCGCTTCAGTGACCCCGCCTAACAGAGGATCCTGACAGATCTCAATACGGGCTGACAATCCGACTTCATCCAGCATAGCGGCAACAATTGGTCTGAGGACGTATTGGTCCTTGCGGAAGTCTTCAGGTATCACCAATACATTCACAGCGCCGCCTCCTCGTCAGTCAGAAAAGAGAGAACATTCTCGAACCAACCAGATACCAGCAAACCGCCTATGTCTTTTTGCTCGATGACACTGAGCGCTTCTGGCGGCAAGTCCCCCAGTTGTTTGATACGGGCTTCTTGACTGCCGGTCAGGCGATACGTTAGGGCGGCATGCTTACGACTCTCTCTACTCAGCAGCCTTAAGAGTTGAGGCGAGTGTGTTGTGGTAATAACTTGCAAGCCCCTTCGCGCCACCTGCCGTTCAATCAGATCGATGAGCAGATGCAATCGGGCTGGATGAAGCCCGTTCTCTAACTCCTCAAAAAAATAGAGGTTTGCTGGCTCAGGACCAAGAAGCGCTGCCAGCACAGCCAGAAAGCGCAACGTCCCATCCGAAGCGCTGTAAGCGGAGATTCTGTTGCCATTCTGTTCGTGCAGGATTACCAGCACGCGTCCGGTCTGGTCGGCAGGAAATGAAAAATCGACCACATCCATGGGCGTCAATTCACGCACCCATTCCACCAGAGCAGTTCGTGCATCTTTGTCTTCGTAGATCGCCTGAAGCACAGAGGACAGATTCTCGCCTCGGTCACCCAGGATGGTCTGACCAGAGAGAGAGGGCAACCGCATTGCATCAAGATTAAAGTCCAAAAATCGCATAGAGGCAAACATCGACAGCACGTGTTTGACGCCCTGGCGAACTGTTTCGGCTCGCTGGTCTCGCCGGCGACGTTGATCGAGACGTTCAAGCACTTGAGTTAATACAGGTTGGTTGGCGATAAAGTTTTCGACGTGGGCTTTGCGATAGCTGCCACCAGACAGGATGCGAACGGGCAGACTCTGTGGATCGGGTTGTTGAGACGAACCGGATGGCAAACGAGAGTCGTAGAGCATGGTTCCGCCAGCATACAGCGATTCGCGAACGAGCCTTGGCTTGCCATTGCGGCCAGGCTCGACTTCGATAGAGAACGTGTACCGGGAAAATGCGTCCTTCCCGTCCGATGAGACCTCAGCCTCCAGGCTAAAGGTATCTGTCCCATAACGAACCACCTCTGCCGCCCCGCCCCGTAATCCGCGCCACTGCAGCTCGCCACCCTCGCCAAATTTCTGTCCAAGGGTGTCTGCCAGCGTATAACCACGCGCAATGCCGTGAAGAAAACGTAGAGCTTCTCTCACGTTACTTTTGCCAGAAGCGTTGACGCCAAGCAGGACCGTAAATGGTCCCAGCGCAAGGCTGACATTCCGAAAATTCTTGAAATTTTGCAATCGCAACCCGGTAATCATTAAAATGCCCTGATAATTGCTGATTTCCGAAAGTATATCATACCCGCCACTGCTCCATTGAGCACGGGAAAGAACAGCGTAACCCCCATCCTGTCTATTTGCGTTCTCGACACAGAATGTAGACCCCGCTAGCGATTGTCAAGCCAGCGCCAGTCCAGGTCATCCAGGTCGGAACTTCGCCCCAGATCAGGAAGCCCCACATGGCGTCGATGGGCAGTGCAAGGTATTCAAAATGGGATCGGAGTTGCGAATGGCGGCGACCTCCGCCAGCGGCAGCGCAGCCACCCCCATCATGAAGGTGGTGTAGGAAAAAAACAGGAACAGGCCTCGCGTGTATTCGAGCCTGTGCTGCTGCGTGAGCGGCAGTCCGCAACCGCCTTCATAGCGATAGAGCAGCACGGTGAAGGGCAAAGCCGCCAGGCTGCGCAGGATGACGATCTGCAACAACGGATAGTCGCCGCTGATCCACTTCTTGACCGCCGGAACGAAGTTCTCCGCTTCGCTCAGCCAGGGTTACTTCGAAGGTTACAACGGTGTGGACATCAACCTCACCGGCGATGAGACGGTCTACAAGTTCACCAACTTCAATACCCACTCGCCGCGTGGCGCCGTTAGATTCCGCGCCAGCGGCGCCAAGTCGACCTTCGAGTTTGGCCGCGGCAGCATCTATGGATATTCCGGCGTGTCGCTCACGATGACCGGCGCCGAGAATCAGTTGATCGCCTCGGATCGCACCGCCTTCAACACCTATACCGGCGCCGGTGTACGCATTGCGGTTGGCAACAATCAGCCAAAGGGCGTGATCAAGATGAACCAGACACAATTTGGCGGCGCCGGCGGGCTGGTCATCGAGGCGGGCAAAGGCGGCAGCGATAGTTTGATTGAGTTCATCCAGGGTTCTGTGATCGGCATGTCGAACACCGGCGTCACTATCGAAACCGGTGCAGGCGGGCAGACTATTGTCAAAGACAGCTCACTGCGCCCTGGCACAGCCCCAGTAACCATCAAAAGCCTGGGCTTCTGCCTGGCTGAAAACAACGTCATTCAGGCTTCGGCACAGTCACTTTGTCAGTAACTATCGCCGACTATCGCTGAAAGACAACAACAGGACCTCCTTCCGCACTGATACGGCAGGAGGTCTTGCTGTCATCGCTATTGGCGCCTGTTCAACGCCGGCATTGTTGAAGGCAGCGTCCAGCCGTCCAAAGACTTCAATAGTCCTGTCCAGCGCCGCCCTGACATCCTCAGCGTTTGTGACATCGCACCTGACAGCAAGCGCCCGTCCGCCAGGGTCTTCAATCAGGCGCACCGTTTCCTGAGCGCCCTGCTCCGAAATGTCGGCAACCACAACGCTTGCGCCTGCGCGCGCAAACGCCATTGCCGTTGCCCGACCAATGCCGCTCGCTCCTCCGGTGACAAAAGCAACCCTGCCTGTGAAGCTCCTGTTATCGTTCACAGTCATTGCGCTGCTCCTTTCTGCGGCACGCACCCAGCGCGACCTTCATCTCTCTATCCTTCCTTACCATGGGATCAACTATGCCCGACGATCGCATGCGGCGCGTAAGGCTCTTCCATGAACGCGATCTCTTCAGGAGTCAACTGAATGGACGTCGCCGCAACTGCGGTTTCGACATGCGATAGTTTGGTGGCGCCGATGACCGGCGCAACAACCGGCTTTTTGTGCAGGAGCCACGCCAGAGCGATCTGCCCGCGCGGGACGCCGCGCTGTTCGCTCACCTCAGCCAGCCGCTCGACGACCAGACGATCCGCCGCTGCGGCAGCGTCGTACTTTTGCTTTGCGATCGGATCGGTCTCGTGGCGCGTCGTGGTTTCACTCCAATCGCGCGCCAGTCTGCCCGACGCCAGCGGGCTATAGGGCGTCGAGGCGATCCCTTCGGCGATGCAAAGAGGCATCATCTCTCGCTCCTCTTCCCGGTAGATGAGGTTGTAGTGGTTCTGCATAGAGACAAAGCGCGTCCAGCCACGCTTTTCGGCGGCGTAGAGCGCCTTCTGGAATTGCCAGGCCCACATGGCGGAAGCGCCGATGTAGCGCGCCTTGCCAGCCCTGACCACATCATTCAGGGCTTCCATCGTCTCTTCAATCGGCGTGTGGTAGTCCCAGCGATGGACGATGTAGAGATCGACATACTCCATCCCCAGGCGCTTCAGGCTTTTGTCGATCTCGCTCAGAATAGCCTTGCGCGACAGCCCTTCGCCATTCGGACCCTCGTGCATCCTGCCGCGCACTTTGGTGGCGACGACGACTTCATCACGGTTGGCGAAGTCCTTCAAGGCGCGACCGAGGATCTCTTCGCTGGCGCCACGGGCGTAGACGTTGGCGGTGTCGAAGAAATTGACGCCCAACTCCAGCGCCCGTTTGATAATGGCGCGGCTCTCTTCTTCATCCAACGCCCACGCATTGTGAACCCATCCTTCCGCCTTGCCGAAGCTCATGCAGCCCAGACAAATCCGTGACACATCCAGTCCGCTGTTTCCAAGTTTGACGTAGTCCATGTCAGTTCTCCTCAATATGTATGGAGTTTGAGCACGTAATCCGGTATCGCCGGATATAGCCCGCGCAGGCGGGCTTCGCTTCCCGTAGCCCGCGGCTTTAGCCGCCAGGCGGACGAATATGCGGCATCATTCGGAGCGTCGTCGCCCGCGCCTCAGCGCTCACCATGGGCGTCACATAAGGCGAATGCCCATATTTCGCGCGATAGGCGGCGTCAATGTGATCGTTGATCGCGGGATCGGTCTCTTCAATAAACAGCACGTCTTTTTCCACGCCGCCGACCCGGATGCGTCCCTCGTGGGTCGCCTGCACGGCGCGAAACCAGACGCCGGCGCGTCCGCGATACGAGCGTATGTAGAGGCTGTCGCCGACGCGCACCACCCAGACGGGCAATGGTTTGCGCAACGCGCCGTTGGGTTGGCGCGGCGCGATTTCCAGTTCCTCCGCATTACTGATCTGGTCGAGTTCTTCGTTCGTCCACGCGGTCATCGTTGCGCTCCTTGTGAACGTAGACGCTGCTTATGGCTGCGCATCCTTCTCGTCCGCGCCCTTATGCTCGCAAGGGTGTCGGGCTGGAAGCCGTATCTATCGTTGCCACGTAGAACCTGCAAATGATCCATCACCCAACAGTCGTAACGATCTCCTTCAGCCTGGGGCGGATCGCAGCCGCGCCGCCGTCGAACCGGCCAGGCTGTCCAATGCCGTTGAAGCAGCCAACGTCCGCGTAATAAAAGGCGATGACGCCAGCAGGCGCGTAGCAGGCATCTGTTCACACGCTTCCTGGGAGCGCAGGCGTTATATGCGGCGTCCCGGAGCGGCGGTGCGCCGCGCGTTGGCGCTTGCTGAGACCATTCCGCCGCCGCTTCTCCTTTTCGGGGGCTGCCCCCGAACCCCCGTTTGGGCGACCGGCGGCATCGTTTCCCCCAACTGTGAACACTTACCGGATGAGCCGATTTCGCCTTTTTCCTTTGAAACCATCAGGAAACGCGCCTACAGTTCCTGGCGCGTGGGGCGGAACAGAATCTCGTTCACATCCACATCTTCCGGCTGGCTGATGACAAAGGCCACCATGCGGGCGAATGAATCGGCGGGAAGCGCCAACTCTGCATAGAAGCGTCGCATGTGCTCCGCCACATCCGGCTCCGTCACGCTCTCCGGCAGTTCCGTGGCGACGGCCCCGGGGGAGATGACGGTGGTGCGAATGTTGTAGGGCTTGACTTCCATGCGCAGCCCTTCCGAGATGACGCGCACCGCCGTCTTGGTGGCGGCGTAGACGACCGCACCCGGGCGCACCTTGTGCCCCGCCACCGACGAAACGTTGATGATGTGGCCCGATTTCTGGTGCTGCATGTACGGCAATGCGGCGGCGATGCCGTAGAGCACGCCTTTGATGTTCACATCGATCATTCGATTCCAGTCATCGACCTTGAGGCGCTCGAGAGGAGAGTGCGGCATAATGCCAGCATTGTTGATCATCACATCAACCCGCCCATAGGTCTGCACGGCAGCGTCGACCAACCGTTTCACCTGGTCGTAGTCGGTGACGTCGGTTGGGACGACAAGCGCCTTGCCGCCGTTGGCGACCAACTCCTCCGCCAGCGTCTGGATGCGGTCGGCGCGCCGCGCTCCCAACACAACGCACGCCCCTTCTGCGGCGAGCAGGCGGGCAGTCGCCTCGCCCAGCCCGCTGCTCGCTCCCGTGATGACGATGACTTTTCCTGCGATAGGATTGTTCATAAGAGTAGCCTCTATCGATTGAAGACTTCGCGCGCGACGCGGACGGCTGACATCGCCCGCGGCCATCCGGCGTAGAAAGCCAGGTGAATGATTACCTCAACCAGCTCGCTTTCCGTCAGGCCGTTCTCTTTCGCCCGGCGCAGGTGCCCCGCCAACTGCTCGGTGTTGCCATTGGCAATGAGCGCCGCTACCGTCACCAGGCTGCGGTCGCGCGGGGCAAGCTCAGGCCGCGCCCAGACATCGCCAAATAAGACCTCATCGGTCAGTTGCACCAGCTTTGGCGCAAAGTCGCCGATCAACTGTTGGGCGATCGTGGGTTGTTTGTGCTCAGACATCTGCTGGCTCCTTTCCATAACAAGCCTTATAGGAAGATCAATCTAAACCCGGACAAACACGCTTGCACCGGCGGAGCGGTTGGCGTTGGCTTCGACAGGCTCAGCCAACGCCAACCGCAGAATTGTCACACATGCGATCTTGTGCACCATCTGGTTGATCGCTCTATCAGGTTGGACGCTGGAGTTCTCCTAAACGCTTGACGACGGCCGGGTCGCGATGGTCGAAGAATGCGCTGGTCTTCGTGTCCAGCGCGGCGATAGCCGCCACGTCTTCCGGGCTGAGTTCAAAGTCGAACACGTTGACGTTCTCCGCCATGCGCTCCTTGCGCGCCGATTTCGGGATGACCACAATCCTGCGCTGGATCAGCCAGCGCAGGATGACCTGCGCGATGGTTTTGTCATGTTTCTCCGCGAGAGCACGCAACACCTCGTTGTGGAAGATGTTGTTGCGCCCCTCGGCAAACGGCGCCCAGGCTTCCAGTTGCACCTTGTGCTCTTCCAGGAATGCCTGCGTCTCAACCTGCTGATGGAACGGATGGCACTCAATCTGATTCACCGCCGGAACGACTTCGTTGTGCACCATCAGATCCATCAGCCGGTCGGGGTGGAAATTGCTGACCCCAATGGCGCGGAGGCGACCTTCTCGATACAGATCCTCCATCGCGCGCCAGGCGCCGTGCACATCGCCATAGGGCTGGTGGATCAGGTAGAGATCGAGGTACTCCAGTTGCAACCGCTGCATTGATCGTTCAAATGCGCGTCTGGTCTTGTCATACCCGGCGTCCTGAATCCACACCTTGGTCGTCACGAAAATCTCTTCCCGCGGTATGCCGCTCCGCTTAATGGCTGCGCCGACGGCGGCTTCATTGCCATACGAGGCCGCCGTGTCAATGAGTCGATAGCCTACTTCCAGCGCATTCAGCACGCACCGCTCGCATTCGGCGGGATCAGCAATCTGAAAGACGCCATACCCCAGGATTGGCATTTCGACGCCGTTGTTCAATGGAACGTTGAGCATAGACTTCTCCTCACTAAGTCATCTCGCGAACGATCTGCGTGATGGCTCTTTTTGCCTTCGGCAAAGCGACGCTTGTCTTCTTTGGGAGTGCCACGCCGCCACAGGCTCTGGCAACGCGCCACCACGTAAGTCCTGGTCTGGGGCAGCGTCAGTTTTGCGGGTTATCTGAACGGTGTGAGTCCGGCATGTACTGTTCATCGCTGACGTGTTCCATCCATTCGACGACCTGACCGTCGAGCGCCTCCTGGATGGCGATGTGAGTCATTGCTGTGGTCGGCGATGCGCCGTGCCAGTGCTTCTCGCCTGGCTCGAACCAGACCACATCGCCCGCCCGTATCTCTTCAACCGGTCCGCCCCAGCGTTGCGCGCGACCGCAGCCAGCCGTCACAATCAGAATCTGCCCCAGCGGATGGGTGTGCCAGGC
Source organism: Roseiflexus sp. (assembly GCA_034436075.1). Classification (GTDB taxonomy): domain Bacteria; phylum Chloroflexota; class Chloroflexia; order Chloroflexales; family Roseiflexaceae; genus Roseiflexus. The sequence continues at coordinate 4,166 of DAOTWI010000835.1, read as the reverse complement.
GGTGCGAGCCCCTGGCTCGAAGGTGACGCTGGCGCAGCGCACGCGCGCTGGCGCCGACGCCTGGAACAGCGGATCGACGCGCACCGCGCCGGTGAACCATTCAGCGGCGCCCCTGGTAGAAGGTTGTGAACCATTTCGGATGATCTGCATGGCTGATACTTCTTTCGTCGGAAGCGGATATCTATGGGAAGTGTACACGCCATCCGGCAAGAGGTGATAGAATGATTGTCGATCAAGATTGGACGATTCTGCACATCCTGAGTCCAGGCGGAGCAAAGGAGACGCCATGCAGCAGGTTGGTGATCGGCAGGCGGAGCGGCGTGCGCGCGAGGTGCAGGCCAACCGTGAGGAACTGGTCGAGCGCATGGCGCGGACGATTCGGCAGGATGGCGAGATCCAGCCGCTGCCGGGGGTTCATTTCTATCGTCTCTCGGCGACGCGCGGGCTGGTTCACGGTGTGAACCGTCCCGCCTTCTGTGTGATTGCCCAGGGAAGTAAGGAGTTATTTCTCGGCAACCGCCACTACCGCTATGACCCTTACCACTACCTGCTGGTGACGGTCGATCTGCCCGGCGTCAGCCGCGTGCTGGAGGCATCGCCAGCGCGCCCGTACCTCAGCCTGCGCCTGGACCTGTCGCCGGCGCTGGTTGGCTCGGTGATGGCAGAGAGCGGGTATGCACTCCCCTCCAAAGCCGCCAGAGTGGGTGCAGTGGATGTGAGCCTGCTGGACGGCGAGTTGCTGGACGCGGTCGTGCGGCTGGTGCGATTGACAGACGCTCCCGCCATCGAGGTGCAGGCGATCATGCCGCTGATCATGCGGGAGATCGTCTATCGGCTGCTGGTAGGTGATCAGGGCGCGCGGCTGCGCCATCTGGGAGGTGTGGGAGGCTCCATCTCGCATATCGCGCGCGCCGTCGAGTGCATCCGGCGGAACTTCGACCAACCCCTGCGCATCGAGCAACTGGCGCGCGAGGCGGGCATGAGCGTCTCCGGCTTTCACCACTATTTCAAAGCGGTTACTGGCATGACGCCGCTGCAATTTCAGAAGCAGCTGCGCCTGCAAGAGGCGCGACGGCTGATGATCGGGGAACATCTGCCTGCTATCGACGCCGCCTACCGCGTCGGCTATCAGGACGCCTCCCACTTCAATCGGGAGTACAAACGGCTCTTCGGCGCGCCGCCGCTGCGCGATGTGCAGCGCCTGCGCGACGCGCTGGCGTGAACTAACAGGAGACGTGATGCGACGCATCCGCTACCAGGTGGTCTGTAGCCTTGATGGCTATATCGCCGGTCCGAACGGCGAGACGGACTGGATTCCCGACGAGCCGGACATCGATTTTGCAGCGCTTTTCGCCCAATTCGATACGCTGCTGATGGGTCGTAAAACATACGCAGCGTTGTCGTTGAACGATCCCGCCTATGGGCATCTCTATGCGAGCAAGGAGATCATTGTGGTTTCTCGCACGCTGCAACCCTCTGAGCATTCGCGCGCTACGATCGTCACTGAACTGACACTGGATTATGTGGATCGACTGCGCAGGCAGCCGGGCAAAGACATCTGGCTGTTCGGCGGAGGTGAACTGTTTCGTACATTCCTGGAATTGGGCTGCGTGGATACCGTGGAACTGGCGATAGCGCCCGTTCTGTTGGGCGGCGGCGCGCCTTTCCTGCCCGCTCCTGCTCCCTGGCGACGACTGAAGTTCATTAACCAGCAATTTTATGAACGGTCGGGCATCATGCTCCTGAACTACGCGGTGGCGTACAGTGAAGCGTAGTGAAGCGTAATGACACTTTTTGCAGGCCGGGGGCGCGCATACCGCCTGCCAGCGACGTCCTGTCGGACGCCATCACTGCACTTGTACTAACTCACAGTCGATGCCCAGTACTTCAGCGTTGCGCGCCAGTTGCCGATCCGCTGTCACCAATGGCGCCTGCGCCAGCGCCGCGGCCGCGAGGTGCAATGCATCCGGCGCCTTGAGCGCCAGATCGAAACGTTGGATGTACGTCTGCGCTTGCTGATAGACGACGCTGTTCAGATGGAGAGAAAGGTACAGTCCCTGCGCCAGATGACCGGCGAAAAGTGTGGCCACTTGCTGCGCGGCAGTCAGTGACAAATCGCCAAGGCGTCGCCGCAATGCCAAAGCGCTGACGAATTCCGTCTGAGCCAGCTCACTCACGATCACAACCGAAGCAGCCAACAGGCGTTGCTGCACCAGATCGCTCAGTGGTTCCGGCACATAATACGCAACCAGAACGCTGGTGTCGAGGTAAATCATGAGCTAATAGCGCGCTTCCCGACGCTCAGTGATGACTGTTTCGCTCATGTCTTCACCTCGTAGCGCAATGCTGGCGCGAAACTCTGTCAGATCGGGGAACTGAGGACGTGGGCGTACTGGCGGCATCAACCGCGCCACGGCTTTTCCTCGCCTGGTGACGATGATTTCTTCACCCGCCTCCACGCGCGCAATGTATTCCGCCAATTGTTTCCGCAGTTCTTTGATATTGACTTCGAGCATTTCCTGCCTTTTGCTTTGGATATTCAGCCAGCATTTCATGGTGTACATTCGTAGCGTACACTATGAGACGGCAAAGCGCAAGCGCCGGGAGGGCATTCAGCCCGACGACGACAGATGAAGAGAATTTGGGCGCACAGCCGTGCGCCCCGGCTGATCATTTGCACCTGCAACGTGCAACCATTGCACCTGCAACGTTCCCACGTTCAAAACGCAACATTCAACCCTTCGCAGGCTCAGGGCGCCGCGTGCGAAGGGGCGACCCGGCGGGTCGCCCCTACAACGTTCCCACGTTCAACGTTCAACGCTCAACGACCACCTTCAACCTTCCCACCCGCAACCTTTTCACCTCTACCGCCGCACCAGGTCGGTCGCTACCGGCAGGGTGAAATAAAATGTGCTCCCTTTGTTGAGTTTGCTCTCCGCCCAGATGCGCCCGCCATGCAGTTCGACGAGCGCCTTGGCGATCGAGAGACCAAGACCGGTGCCGCCGATGCGGCGGGTGTTGCCGTTATCGACGCGGTAGAAGCGTTCCCAGATGCGCGGCAGGTCCTCCGGAGCGATGCCGATTCCCTGGTCGCTGATCGCAATCCGCACAAACTGCCCCTTCGGATGATCGGGAGGAAGCGCAGCGTTCTCGGCGATGGCGAGCCGGATTTCGCCGCCGTTCGGCGAATATTTCACCGCGTTCGTAATCAGATTGATCAGCACCTGCCGGACCTTGTCACGGTCAGCGTAGACCGGCGGCAGGTGGGGCGGGATGTCGATCAGCATCGTGTGTTTGCCGCTGATCTGGTTGTTGAGGTGCGCCGCCAGGTCGCTGATGATCTGGCGCAGCGACACCGCCCACCGGTCGAGGCGCACATTTCCGGCTTCCAGGCGCGTGACTCCGAGCAGGTCTTCGACGATCTGATAGAGGTGGTTGGCCTCGTCGTACACGGTTTTGATGAATCCACGCTGTTCGGCGGGGGTAAAATCGCGCGCCAGGAGCAGTTCGGTGTACCCCATGATCGACGTCAGCGGCGTGCGCAGTTCGTGCGACACAATCGACAGGAACTCGCTCTTGAGGCGATCCGCCTCGCGTTCGCGCGTCACATCGCTGACAATCCAGAGCCTGCCGGTGAGCGACCCGAAACTGTCGCGCGTTGGCGCCGAGAGGAGCATCAACTCCTGATGCGGGTTGGTCAGGCGCACCAGCAACGACTGAACCTCAGCGGGCGAACGTTGCCCCTCGGCGCACAGTTCCGTCAGCGCCAGCGGATCGCGCAGGCGGGGCAGCAACAGCGGTACGAGGTCGAGCGGAATGTAGAACGGATCGCGCATCGAGTCGGGCGGCAACCCCCAGATCGTCAACCATGCCGGGTTGTGGCGCAACACGCGCCCCTGCTGATCCATCAGCACCAGACCATTAGGCATACTGGCGAAGACCTGACCCAGGTGCGCGCTAGTTTCGAGCAGTTGCTGATAGTGGAGCGCGCGGCGCAGCGGATTGACCGCCAGACCGCTCAGGGCATTGACGAACGCCACCTCGCTGTCGCCAAACGCCGCCGAGCGCGGGCTATCGAGGAGCAGTACAGCGAGCGGCGGATCGGCGCCAATCGGCACCGCCAGCTCGGCGCGCACCTCGGGGGCGAATGCGCGGTAATCCGGATC
>DAOTWI010000834.1:0-1997 GCA_034436075.1 Roseiflexus sp. | reverse complement strand
CCTCCACCGGCGATACCGCGGGTGGGCGCCCACGAGGGGCGCCCCTCCACCGGCGATACCGCGGGTGGGCGCTCACGAGGGGCGCCCCTACAACAATCTCCGCCTGCACCCGGAGACATTACGCCGCTTGAAGACGTTGCGATGCAACTCCTTCCCTGAAACCTGCGACCTTCAAACACACAACGTGCAACACCTTCCCACCTCTCACCTCTCGCCTCACAGCGCCCCCGGCGCAGGGATTGCATTCGCGCGGGTAATAACGGCGTACAGCGCCGCCGAGGGGCGCATCCGCCGCTCGCCGGTGCGTTCGTCGAGGGCGTACAACCCGAATCGCAACCCCCATCCTTCCGCCCATTCGAAATTATCCACCAGCGACCAGATGAAGACGCCGCGCACATCGACGCCCTCCTGAATTGCGCGGTGCACCGACTCCAGGTGATTGAGCAGGAAGCGCGGGCGCTGATTATCATCCGCATCCGGCAGACCGGTTTCGGTCACATAGATCGGCAGTTTCAGCCAGCGATAGACCCGCTTAAGTGCGCGGTACAGCCCATTGGGATAGATTTCGCCAAAAGCGCCCTCCATGCCCGCATCGCTCTGCTCGAAGTGCGGCGGCGTGAAGCGGCGGATGAACAGATGGTACGGCCGGCGCAGATCGAAGGCGATATGGTCGCGGCTGTAGTAATTCAGCCCGAAGAAATCAGAGGTTTCGCGCAGCCGCCGCAACACCAGCCCATTGACCAGGTAATCGTACATCACCGTCGTCAGCACATCGTGACTGGCAGGCGAGGCGGGATCGAGAATCCGTTTGTGATGCACAATGCCGACGCGGTGCGCCGGATGCTGTTTATGCACCGTCTGCGCCGCCAGTTCATGCCCGCGCATCAAATTGGCGAACACTCGCAGCGCCTGCAGGATGTTGCGCCGTCCGGGGGGCCAGACGCCCTGAAGATAACTCAACGCCGCATAGACCGTCGGTTCGTTGACGGTGCACCAGAGGTTGCAGAGATCGCCCAATTCTTCGACCGCGTAGGCGACAAATTGCGCGAATCGCCTGGGGGTCGCCGGGTTCAACCAGGCGCCCTGCGCTTCGATCCAGAGGGGGTTGGTGAAATGGTGAAGCGTGATCATCGGCGTCATCCCGCGTTTGATGATACCGCCGATGATGTCGCGATAGCGGCGGATTGCGTGGCGGTCGAACCGTCCCTCTTCCGGCTCGATGCGGCTCCACTCGATCGACATGCGGTGGGCATTCGTGCCGAGCGCAGCGGCGCGATCCAGGTCGCCTTCCGCATCGCGCCACCAACCGCAGGCATCGCCGGAAACGTCGCCGTGCCAGCAGCGCCCCTGCTGCTCCCAGACCCACCACTGATTGTTGGTATTCTGCCCTTCGACCTGATGCGCGCTGGTGGCGGTTCCCCACAGGAAGCCTGGCGGGAAGCGGAGCGGTTCAGGTAAGCGGGTGTGCTGCCGGGTGTACGGAGAAAGACCGATATCGTACTGGACTGTCATACGTCTAGATGTGCCATCCTTGTTGTTTTTTCTTCCTCAAAGTATACCACCAGCGTAGAGCGGAAGGCGACGGGGATGGGCAGAGCGTCGCCAATGCCGCACACTCATCTCGCTCGTCTACGGCATCGACATCGCGGTTGTGATCTGGTCAATAACCCGACAATCGACGATAGCATCGAGTTCCTGCCCGGTGAGACGCTGCTAAACCGGGCTAACCTGAACAATCAGCACCTGGCGCGGGTGATCGACGGTCAGGGGCGCGCAGTCTAACTGGCGCTGACCAGCGGTAACGATTATGCAGTCTTCGAGGACATTCCGGCAAGTTGCAAGGTCCTGCTGCCCGCAACCTGACTATTACTCACACAAAGGTACAAAGGCCCAGAGGCTTTCTCTGCCGGGCGCCCCGTGTGGGCGCCCCGACCACACACGCCCCACATACGTCGGGGCAGGCCCCCGTGCCTGCCCCCTGCAGGCGCCCCGACCAC
>DAOTWI010000833.1:0-5255 GCA_034436075.1 Roseiflexus sp. | reverse complement strand
AGCGCGCGGGCAATGGCGACCCGCTGTTGCTGCCCGCCCGACATTTCGGCAGGACGGTGCGTTGCCCACCGTTCGAGACCGACCAGCGCCAGCGCCGCTTCGGCGCGCTGCCGCCGCTCGCGCCCGGAACGCACCCCTGCGATCCGCAATGGCATCTCGACATTCTCCCACGCCGACAGGATCGGCAGCAGGGCGAACGACTGGAAGATGAACCCGATCGTTTCGCGGCGCAGCAGCGTCAACTGATCCTGGCTCATACCGTTCAATGCCTGCCCGAAGAGCGCCACTTCCCCTTCGGTCGGCTGGTCAAGCCCGCCGATCATGTTGAGGAGCGTCGTTTTGCCGGAGCCGGAACGCCCCATGAGAGCAATGAATGCGCCTTCTTCGACCGTCAGGCTCACGCCGCGCAGGGCGAGCACCCGCTCATTGTTCACGGTGTAGGCGCGTGTGACGTTGGCGACGCGCACGGCAGGGATAGCGACAGCGGTTGACATGGCAGCATCAGGAGACGGTTACGACCGTCGGCGTTGCAAGAGGTTCATCCACTTTTTGATGCCGCGCGGTTTTTCCGGCGGCGGCTCGTCCGGTTCGGTCAGGCGTTTGACTGGCGGCGCCGCCTGTGCAACGGGTCGCAGCACCAGTCCTTCGGGCGTTTCTTCCATCCGAATGCGATCGCCAATGTTGTAGCGTTCGCGGATGTCCTTTGGGATTTGCAGGCGCCCGGCAGAGTCGAGCACAACCAGCTCCTCGAAGACATGCTCGCGCGCTGCGCCATCGCCATTGACCGGGGCGGCGGCTTCAGTCTCCACGCGCCGGGTTTCGCTGCTGGTTTTGCCGTCGCGGATCGCCACAACGCGATCAACGAACCGTGCGATGTTCGGATCGTGCGAGACGATCACGACCGTCAGACCGTAGGTGCGGTTCAGTTCGTGAAAGATCTCGAAGATCGTCTCCGCAGTGTGGGAGTCGAGTTCGCCGGTCGGCTCGTCGCCGAGGAGGAGCGCCGGACGGTTGGCGAGGGCGATGGCAATGGCGACTCGCTGCTGTTCGCCGCCGGAGAGTTGCGCCAGGCGATGGTTGCGCCGGTGCGACAGCCCGACCGCATCAATCAGTTCGCCAGCCCATTCCCGGCGCTCGCGCGCGCTGACTCCCGCCATGATCATCGGCAACTCGACATTCTGCTCGACATTCAGGTATGGGATCAGGTTGCGCGCTTTCTGCTGCCACACAAAGCCGACGTACTGGCGACGGTAACGGTCGAGTTGGGCGTCGCTGAGTTTCAACAGGTCATTGCCAGCGACGATGACCTTGCCCGCCGAGGGGCGATCCAGCCCGCCAAGGACGTTGAGCAGCGTCGTTTTGCCGCTGCCGCTCGCACCGACCAGCGCCATCACCTCGCCGGGCTGCACCGTCAGGTCGAGACCCTGGAGCGCGACGATTTCGATCTCGTCGAGTTTGTAGATCTTGACCAGATTTTCGCAAAGGATCAGTGGTTCGCTCATACTGATCGCATCAAGCGCCGGATATCCAGCATTATATGGCTTCTCCCAGTTTGACCGCCTGGAACAGTTTCATCCGCCGCAACAGGGCGATCGTAATCAGCACTGCCGCGATCAGCATCGCGCCAAAGACCACGTAGATGATGGTGATCTGCTCCCAGGCAAGCTGCACGATGAATGGCGGAATCTGCGCGTTTGCGCCGCGCCGGACCTGCAAAAACGGAATGAACAGCTGGCTGGCGGTGATGCCGATCAGCGTGCCGCCGATCATGCCAGCGCCGATGATCAGCGCCTGTTCCCACGCCAGCAGCGCGCCGAGTTGCCGGGTCGAAAGCCCGATGGCGCGCAGCATGCCCAGTTCGACGAACCGGCGCTGGAACGAGAGCGCCGAGTAGAACAGAAATCCAAGCACCGTTAGAAAAGCCGAGGCAATGAACCCGACCGACAGCAGCCCGTAGAATCCCTGGCGCTCAGGGCGCGCATGTTCGGCAACAATGGTGGTTGGCGCGAACCCGCGCTCGAAGGTGCGCAGCCCCAGTTCGCGGATGCCCTCATCAATCGCTCGACGATCAGCGCCCGGCGCCAGCCGCAACCAGACGTCGTAGGGATACTGCCCGCCCTGGATATCGAAGGCGTAATCGAGGTTTCCAACCAGGAACGGACCGTCCCCCGGATACACGGTCGGGAAAAGGTTCACATACCCTGCGACAACCACTGGCACGCGCACCTTCCGGTCGAGGTCGTTCATGATCACCTCGAAACGATCACCAGGGCGCAGGCGATTCTGCGCAGCAAATGCGCTATGCACCAGAACGGCGGAAGGATCATCCGCCAGGCGATTCATCAGTGCGCCGAGCGACTCACCAGCATAATCGGCGCGCCAGTGGATGATGCCCGGCAGGTCCACCCGATCAACGCCAATGAACCGGGCAGGGATCGTGCGATTGGCGAGACTGATCTCAACCTGGCTGATCGACACGCGCGTTGCGGCTTCAACGCCGGGGATGGTCAGGTAATCGGTGACTGGCAGGAACATAAAGCGCGCCTCTTGCATTCCGTCGGACGCCTGCGGCTGTTGCGGCTGCATCCCCGCCATCGGACCGGAGAAGCCGCCGCTCTGCCCCAGGTCGTACAGGCGCATGTCGCTGCCGTTTTCATAGTACACCTGATCGATTAGGTGACGGTCGAGCGTTTGCGCCATGGATGCAGTGAAGGTCGCCAGGCTGAGCGTGAGGGTCAGCAGCAGCGCCGGACCGGTGTAGGCGCCGGGGGTGCGCGCCAGATAGCGCAGCGCCGTCACGGTCGCCACGCCGCTCATCTGCCGCGCCAGCCATTCCAGCGCGCTCATCGCCAGCGGGAAGATGCGCGTCGCCACCAGCGCCAGCGTGAACATGTAGAGCGTGGGCGCCAGCAGGAGCAGCGGGTTGCCGAAGGGGTCGTCGGCAGCGCCGAGAAACGCGACAGTGCCGCGTTGCTCCAGGAGCGTATAGCCATAGTAGACCGGCAGCAGCAACAGCAGGTCGAGGTACATGCGCTGCCAGAATGGTTTGCGCGTGGCGCGCGCGCGTTCGCTCTTGAACGACACGATGGTGTACCGTGCGATGCCGAACGCAGGCAACAGGCTGGCGATCACCATCAGCGCCAGCATCTGCCAGGCGCGTTGCCAGGCGTCGGGGGTCAACGCAATCGGCAGCCATTCGCCTGGTTGAACATCAAGGAATGAGCGTGTCCAGGTCATCAGCAACCCGGCGCCCTGTCCCAGGGCGACGCCCGCTGCCAGCGCAACGATGCCAAGCAAGAGACCCTCGATCAGGTAAATGCCGAGCACCTGCGCGCGCGACGCGCCGCGGCTGCGCAGCACCGCGATCTCATTGCTCTGGCGCTGCACTACCAACCCGGCGACCAGCAGAATGAAATAGGCGATCAGACCGATCACCGGCACGCTGAAGATCGTCAGGATCAGGGTCAGTCGTTGAACCTGGCGCTGATGCTCCGCCAGCGCCTGCGCTGGTGAGATGTCGATGCGCGATCCGGGCAGGATTGTGGTGATGTCGGTGGCGATGCGACTGATGCGCGCGCGCACATCGGCGACATCCGAGGAACGGACGCTGCCTCCATCCGCAATTGCGTACCATGTCGCAACGTAGATCGGCTTTGGATTGACAGCCGTCAGGCGCTCGCGGAAACTTTCCTCCGGCACGAAGAGCGTATCGTAGAGGGTTGTGGGGTCATAGAACCAGTAGTCGCTGCCAGGGTCGCGCACGCGCCAGACTCCGGCGATGCGAATCGGATAACTCTGCTCGACGCGCTGTTCCTGCGGACCAAGAATGAGATATTCTTCGCCAACCTGAAAGCCGAGCCGTCCTGACAGATCCTCTGAGATCAACACCTCGACCGGTCCATCAGCAGACGCCGGTTGCGGCAGGGCGCCGTCGATGATGTCAATGTGCTGCTCGAAATCGGTGGCGAAGGCGGTATTGACGAAGATCAGCGGCTTTCCGACGCCGCCGGCGGGCATGAGGGGCGCTTTATCGGTGGCGACATAGCGTACCTCCGTCATAATTGGCAGACCGAGACGTTCCGCCAGTTGTGCGCGCATGTACTCATCGAGCGGAGCATAGTCGCGCCAGGAGATGACCCCGGTTTGCGAGCCGAGGTAACGAAACATAAAGGCGAACGGCGGTCGTTTCGACCCGGCTTCCCCCTGCGCCAGTTCATCGCGCAGGATGCGGTAGCCGACCGCCTCGGCGTACACCGGAATGCTGACCGTCAACCCGATAGCAACAATGAACCCGACAGCAATGGCGAGCATCAACCCCGCGTGGCTCCACAGCCTCCGGCTGACGACGCGCAGCACGCCGATCAATGATCCCGGCGACCACCATCTGCCCCGGCGCCTCAGCGAGAGACGGGGAGCGGCGGGGTGCGACGAGCCGGGGGTGGATGTTGTGGCCATATCAGGAATCACCTTGCGCCGCGTGGTACAGACGTTGCATTGCAACGTCTGTACCACGCGGCGCGTCATTGCCCGACGACGATGTCGCCTTCCTTCACTCCTTCGAGGATTTCGATCCGTTCCAGGCTGACGATGCCGACGCGCACATCCTGGCGGCGCTGGCGATCACCCTCTTTGACGACCACGAACCGCCGTCCTTCGAAGGCGCGCACTGCCTGCGGCGGCAGCCAGAGCGCATCTTCGACGCGCTTCAGGGTAATGACCACCTGCGCCAGGTCGCCGACTTCAAGATCGACGCCAGGCGCCTGAAAATCGATGTGGTACGCGCGGTCGGGGTTGATCGTCGCCGCGCTGCTGGTGAGCGTGGTGGGCAGTTTCATCACCACGCCGTCGAACACTTTGCCCGGCGCGCGTGAGAAGGTAATCTGCACCTGCTGCCCCAACCCGATGCGCGAGGCGTCCTGTGACGCAACATTTTCGACCAGCAACTCTTTTTCGGTGTCGTCCATCACGGTGATGACGGCGCGATAGGCGGTGATCTGGTCGCCGGGCTTGTTGCCGACCGTCGCCACTTTTCCGTCGAAGGGCGCATAGAGGCGCATCGCTTCCATCTGCGTCTTCAGGCGCTCGACTTCCAGTTGCGCGGCGGCGACCCGTCCTTCGAGTTCGCTGTCGCCAATCTGCTTCGCCTCGGCGACTGCGATCTGCGCGCGTTCGACATTGCGCCGCGCGCGCGCCAGGTCTTCCGGCTTTGGTCCGCGCGCCAACGCATCATACGCCGCCTGCGCTTCCGCCAGCAG
>DAOTWI010000832.1:0-2815 GCA_034436075.1 Roseiflexus sp. | reverse complement strand
TAGATTGATCTTCCTATCAGTTCTCGGTTCTCAGTTCTCGGTTCTCAGTTCTCGGTTCTCGGTTCTCGGTTCTCGGTTCTCAGTTCTCGGTTCTCAGTTCTCGGTTCTTGGTTCTCAGTTCTCGGTTCTCGGCGCTCACACCGCCGCCGGTTCTTCCTGTTCCGCCAGCTGGCGCAGCACGTAGTGCAGAATGCCGCCGTTCCGGTAGTACGTCAGTTCGCCCTCCGAGTTGATCCGCGCCTTCACCGTAAATGTGAACGCTGAACCATCAGGACGCTGTGCGTGGACGGTCAATTCCTGACCGGGACGCAGCGTTTCGATCCCCTCAATAGTGAAGGTTTCGTGCCCGGTGATGCCGAGCGACTGCCAGCTTTCACCCGGCATAAATGTCAGCGGCAACACCCCCATGCCTACCAGGTTCGAGCGGTGGATACGCTCGAAACTCTCGGCGATCACCGCGCGCACGCCAAGCAGGAATGTCCCCTTCGCCGCCCAGTCGCGCGAGGAGCCGGTTCCGTACTCCTTGCCCGCCAGCACAATCAGCGGCATGCCGTCCGCCTGATAGCGCATCGCCGCATCGTAGATGCTCATCTGCTCGCCGGTCGGCAGGTAAATGGTATAGCCGCCTTCCACGCCGGGAACCATGGCGTTGCGCAGCCGGATGTTGGCGAACGTGCCGCGCATCATGACCTCGTGGTTGCCGCGCCGCGCGCCGTAGGAGTTGAAATCCGCCGGTTGCACGCCGCGCGCGATCAGGTACTGGCCAGCCGGGCTGTCTTTAGCGATGCTTCCCGCCGGCGAAATGTGGTCGGTCGTCACGCTGTCGCCCAGCAACGCCAGCGCCCGCGCTCCCCGGATCGACGACAACGGCGGAACCTCGCGCGTCATGGTGCGGAAGTACGGCGGGTTCTGGATGTAGGTCGAGTCGGGGTTCCAGGCGTACAGGTCGCCGCCGCTCACCGGAATGGCGTTCCAGGTCTCGTTGCCGGTGAAGACATTGGCGTACTGCTGGCGGAACAGGTCGGCGTTGAGCGATGCCGCCATCACCTCAGCGACTTCCTCCGCAGGGGGCCAGATGTCCGCCAGGTAGACCGGTTCGCCATCGGCGCCGACGCCGAGCGGCTCGCGGTTCACGTCGATGTCCACCGTTCCGGCAATCGCAAAAGCGACGACCAGCGGCGGCGATGCCAGGTAATTGGCGCGCACCACCGGGTTGATGCGTCCCTCGAAGTTGCGGTTGCCGCTCAACACGGCGCTGACCACCAGGTTGCCCTCTTTGACCGCCTGAGCGATCTCGTCGGCGACCGGACCGCTGTTGCCGATGCAGGTGGTGCAGCCATACCCGACGACGTTGAACCCCAACTGGTCGAGATACGCCTGCAAGCCGGACTGCGCCAGGTACTCGCTCACTACCCGCGATCCTGGCGCCAGGCTGGTTTTCACGTAGGGCGGCACGCGCAACCCTTTCTCGACCGCTTTCTTCGCCAGCAACCCGGCGGCGATCATGACCGACGGGTTCGAGGTGTTGGTGCAGGACGTAATCGCAGCGATGATCGTCGAGCCGTGGGTGAGCGACGTTTCGCGCCCGTTCAGCGTCACCGGCACATGTGATGCAGCGTACAGATCGCGGCGTTCGCGCTGGCGTTCGCCGTTCCCCGTATACTCCGGCGCCTCGCGCCCGAAGACCTTGCGCATCGCCTGGTTGAACGACGCCTTGAGATCTGTGAGCGGCACACGGTCCTGCGGACGGCGCGGACCGGCGACGCTCGGTTCGACAGTGCTCAGGTCGAGTTCGAGCAGCGTATTGAACTCCGGGATCGGCGACTCGTCGGTGCGGAACAGCCCCTGCTCGCGGCAGTACGCCTCGACCAGCGCCACCAGGTCGTCGGAGCGTCCGGTGCCGCGCAGGTACGCCAGGGTCTCGGCGTCAACGGGGAAGAAGCCGCAGGTGGCGCCATATTCCGGCGCCATATTCGCAATCGTCGCGCGATCCGCCAGGCTGAGCGAGCTCAAACCGGGACCGCAGAATTCGACGAACTTATCCACCACGCCGTGTTTGCGCAGCATCTCGGTCACGCGCAACACCAGGTCGGTGGCGGTGGCGCCGGGGCGCAATGCGCCAGTCAGTTTCACCCCGACGACTTCCGGCGTCAGCATCGCCAGCGGCTGCCCCAGGAGCACGGCTTCGGCTTCGATGCCGCCGACGCCCCAGCCCAGCACCCCCAGCCCGTTGATCATCGTCGTGTGACTGTCGGTGCCAACGAGCGTATCCGGCAAGGCGACCAGTTCGCCGTCGATCTCGCGCGTCATCACCACGGTCGCCAGGTATTCCAGGTTCACCTGATGGCAGATGCCGGTGGCTGGCGGCACGACGCGGAAGTTTGCAAACGCCTGCTGACCCCAGCGCAGGAATTCGTAACGCTCACGATTGCGCTCGAACTCGAGTTGCGCGTTCAGCACGAGCGCCATCCCGTGACCGAAGGCATCGACCTGCACCGAATGATCGATCACCAGGTCCGCCGGAGCAAGCGGATTGATCTTCGCCGGATCGCCGCCCAGGTGCGCCATGGCATCGCGCATCGCCGCGAGATCGACCACTGCGGGAACGCCGGTGAAATCCTGCATCAACACCCGCGCCGGTTTGAACGCCACCTCGCGCTGCCCGGCGCTCGCCGGAGTCCACTGCGCCAGCGCTTCAACATCGTCGATGGTGGTGAAACCATCGCCAGTATTGCGCAGCAGCGCCTCCAGCAGCACCTTGATCGAAAACGGCAGCCGCGCCAGGTCGGCGCCGGTGCGCCGCGCCAGCGCGTCG
>DAOTWI010000831.1:0-1508 GCA_034436075.1 Roseiflexus sp. | reverse complement strand
TGGCAATCGGCGCGGCGCTGGCGCTCCGCTCACGATTGAGGTTGTGATATGCCCCAGCGTCGCCATATTCGATATGTGGTCGCTCCCTCTGCGTTCGGCTATGTGTTGGCGGCGGCGACCGAACGCGGCATCTGCGCTGTGGCGCTCGGTGATGCTCCGGCGGCGTTGGTCAATGATCTGGCGCGCGCATTCAGTGATGCAATCCTCGATCGCGACAGAGGGTTGCCCGACGGCTGGATGGATGCGTTGATCGGCTATCTGCGTGGAGAGCCGATTCATCTCGATCTGCCGCTCGATGTGGCGGCGACCCCGTTTCAGCGAAAGGTCTGGAACACGCTCCGCGCCATTCCTTACGGGACAACGCAGACCTATCGGCAGGCGGCGCAGCGGATCGGGCGCCCGGACGCGACGCGCGCTGTCGCTCAGGCGTGCGCCAGCAACCCGGTCGCGCTGATCATTCCGTGCCATCGCGTTGTGCGCGCCGATGGCGGATTAGGCGGGTATCGCTGGGGGATCGAACGAAAGCGCGCCCTGATCGCGCACGAAGCGGCGCGCGTTGAACTTTGTGCATCTTGACACAAGCCTGGAAGGGCGTATAATGCCATACATCCGCGCGTCGCTGCGGAGGCGACGCCGCCATCCGGCGCATGCGCCCCGGTTGCTCCGTCGCAGCAAGGAGCCATAGATGCTGATCGACTATCTGCCAATTCTGACGCTGTTCCTGGTGGCGATGTTCATAGCCGTGTTTGTGATTGTGCTGTCGCGCTACCTGGGACCGCAGCGCCCCAACCGGCGCAAGTTAATGCCGTATGAGTCGGGCATGGAGCCGATTGGTCCGGCGCAGCGCCGTTTTCCGATTAAGTTCAACCTGGTGGCGATGCTGTTCATCCTGTTCGATATCGAGATCATCTTCCTTTTTCCCTATGCGCTGGTCTACCGGCAACTCGGCGTTCCGGGGCTTGCGGCGATGGGGGTGTTCTTCGTGGTGCTGGTGATTGGCATGGTGTATGAGTGGCGACGAGGAGCGTTGCGATGGGAATAGAGCAAAAAGCTGGCGATATGGGGATTGTCACCGTCTCGCTCGAACAGGTGGTGAACTGGAGCCGTTCCAACGCGATGTGGCCCCTGCTGTTCGGGTTGGCGTGCTGTGCGATCGAAATGATGGGCGCGCAAAGCGCGAACTATGACCTGTCGCGGTTTGGCATGGAGATCAACCGCGCATCGCCGCGCCAGGCGGACCTGATGATCGTCGCGGGGCGCGTGTCGCGGAAGATGGCGCCGGTCGTGCGCCGCCTCTACGACCAGATGGCAGACCCGAAGTGGGTCATTGCGATGGGCGACTGTGCGGCATGCGGCGGTGTGTTCAACAACTATGCGATTGTGCAGGGGGTCGATGAGATTGTGCCGGTCGATGTGTATGTGGCCGGATGCCCGCCGCGTCCCGAAGCGTTGATCGACGGCATCATCCATCTGCACGAGAAGGTTCGGCGCATGCGGCTCGATGGCAC
>DAOTWI010000830.1:0-3115 GCA_034436075.1 Roseiflexus sp. | reverse complement strand
GGCTGGAGCACGTCGAGCGCGCCCAGCCGGGTGAACACCTCGAAGCCCGCGCGGAGCGCCAGGCTTTCGCCGCCAGCGATCCGCACGCCGGGCGCCTGCTGCCGCAGCCAGGCGTAACCTTGCGGATCGAGATAGCTGAGCGGCTCCTCGAAGAAGTTCACACCATGCTGCGCCAGCACTCGTGCGACTGCCAGCGCCTCGTTGCGATCAATCGGATTGAGGATTCCGCCCATATGCCCATCAACGCCAATCACAAAGGTATCGCCAACAGTCCGCCGGATCGCTGAGAGGGTCGCATCCAACAGGTTCAACAGGTCGGCGCCGCGCGGCTCGAAGAATCGCTCGCCTGAAGGATCGCCGAACTGCAAGCCGAGGTTCAGCCCGCGGAATCCCTCCTGGAAGAGCGCCTCAACCAGCGGCGGAACCTTTCCAGGATCCTCAGGAGCCGTCCCGAGGCTGGCGTACACCGGCACGCTCGCGCGCGGCGTCTCGGAGAGCAGCCGATAGCAAGGCACACCGGCGACCTTCCCGGCAATATCCCACAGCGCGATTTCGATCGCCCCCAGCACGCTTGTTGCTGCGCCGGCGCGGCCCCACCAGACGCTCGAGTCGAACATCCGCCGCCACGCCGCGCCGATCTCGAGCGGGTCTGCGCCGATCAGCAGCGGGCGGTAGTAGGCCACGATCGGCGGCGCTGCCCCGGCGCAGAACAGACCCATCAGCGTTTCGCCATGGCCGACGAGTCCGGCGTCGGTTTCAACGCGCACGATCGCCACGCCAGCGCGGTAACCGGCCGGGTTGCGCGCTGCGCACAGATAGCAGCCTACATTAGTTATTTTCATCATGGTCCCCGCCTACAGGAGATGCCGCCGAGAGGTCGTCCTTACGGTAAGGATAGTTATCAAAGGCAGCCGGGAAAAGCCCGGATCTGCATCAGACCTTCTCATCAAGCGCATCCAGCTCGCGTCTGCATTGTTGCAGCACACGAGCCAGCGCGAAGTCGCCGCCCCATGGGATGATCTGCGCGCCTAATTCGCGGTAGCGTGTCAACGCCTCAATCGAGGGCGCAGTGATGCCCCAGGCTTTGCCGTGCCGCCTGGTTGCAGCGGCAACCAGCACAATCGCCTCTTCGAGCGCCGCGGTTGCATCCCGACCGGCAGCCTCATAGCGCAACTTGAGGTCGCCGGGTCCGATGAACAGGCAGTCCACCCCCGGCACTGCCGCGATCTCCTCGATGGCGTCAACAGCCGCCGGAGTTTCGATCTGCACCACCAGAAACGTCTCGCGGTTGGCATCGGCGACGTAGGTGCTGTCAGCCCGCCACGCAGCGAGACCATAGTCACCGTCCAGTCCAGCGCCGTCAAGACCACGGTTGCCCAGCGGCGGGAACTTGACGGCGTCTACCATCCGGCGCACCGTCGCTGCGTCGTCTACCAGCGGCAACATCAACCCGGCGGCGCCTTCCTCCAGATAGCGATACAACCGGCTGTGCTCGCGCGTCGGCGGACGAACCATGCAGTCAATATCGTAAGCGTGGCAGTACGCAAGGAGCGCCTGCACCTCCCGCTCGCTCATCGTGCGATGCTCAAGATCGAGCCAGATGCCATCGTAGCCTGCTGCTGCACTGTAGCGCACGAAGAAGGGCAAAAAGTGTCCCATTGCCGACATACGCGTGAACCGCCCTGCGCGCAGCTTCGCAAGAACTTTACTTGCTCTCACAGTGTATTGACCTCACAGATAAAGCGTGGTATACTTAGCATACGTGTAATCATGGTCTGACCAGTTCCAGTAGTATCCATTATAGTCTTTCGTTGGTGTCGTGTCAACCGGATCTGTCGAGCGTAGACGAAACGACTCAGTGCATTCTCTGTGGTAGAATCTGTACATCGCCTGCATGTCACGCTGTGTTATAGGCGCTGCTTCGAGGGAGGGCCTCCTGACGCGAAGTGTGGCAGTCAATCTTTGATGAACGCGCGGTCAGGCGTGTCACTTTCATTTCTTCTCATCAGAAAGCCATCCTCCGACGTGCGCGTTATGCACAGGCAACACCATAAAGGCTTCAATTGCGCGCCATCAGGCGACGCATCCGTCTCAACTCAATCACATTGCCGAGAGGAGATACGTGAAGTCTGAAATCATTTTGGAGCAGCCGCGCAAAGTCACGGTTGTCGAGTCGATCGTCGAGCAGATTGTCCGGCAAATCCAGGCAGGCAAACTCAAGCCTGGCGATCGGCTGCCTTCAGAGCGTGAGCTGATCAAAATCCTGCGGGTCAGCCGATCGTCGGTGCGCGAGGCGCTCCAGGGGTTGGCAATGATGGGTCTGATCGAGAGCCGCGCGGGCCAGGGGACATTTGTCAGCGACAAGCTGCATCTGATGGTCCCCGATCTGAGTCACCCGGGCATTTCAGCCCGCCTGCAGCGCGAGATGCGGCTGAAGCTCATCGAAGCGCGCCGGACGGTCGAGGGCGCCGTCGCGCGGCTGGCCGCCGAGCGCGCGACCGACGAGGGCATTGCGAAACTGAACGAAATCTTCGACCAGTATCGCGAGACGGCGCTGCATGGTTCGTATCAACGTGCGTTAATCGGTCCGCACCACGATTTTCATATCCAGCTGGCTGAGATGACGCAGAACCCGTTCTATCCGCCAGTGGTGGAGACGCTCATCCGCGCCATCCCTCCCAGTTTGCGCGAGACAGAGTTCATCTCGCTTGGCGAGCCGGACCCGCGCAGGATTCTGGAGATTGAGGTCGAGATCCACGCGGCTATTGCATCAGCCGTCGCTGCACGCGATGGCGAGGGCGCCTATGCTGCGATGGAGCGCCATATGGACTTCGAGGAGCGCCTGGTTCACCAGGCATTGAGCGATCCGCGAGAGTAGGATGCTGATCGTCGATGCCCACCTGGACCTGGCATGGAATGCCTTGCAGTGGAATCGCGACCTGCTGCTCCCGGCGCATACGATCCGCGTCCAGGAGGCGGCAACGCCGGGCAAGGGACGCGGACTCGGAACTGTCGCGCTGCCGGATATGCGCCGCGGGCGCGTCGCGCTCTGCTTTGCCACGCTGATCGCCCGTTCCACCGGACGTCCGGCGCCGCACGTGGATTACGGCTCCCC
>DAOTWI010000829.1:0-1745 GCA_034436075.1 Roseiflexus sp. | reverse complement strand
TCGATCAGGTGACGCCGGATGATATGGGGCGGCTCTTTCTGGGATTGGTGGTGTCGCTGATCGTTGCGTGGCTGAGTATTGGCTGGCTGCTGCGCTATGTCGCCAACCACAGTTTTGTCGCCTTTGGCGTCTACCGTATCATTGCCGGGTCTATCATCCTGACGCTGGTTGCTCTGGGCTGGTTATAATAGTTGCTTGTGCGAATGACCATGAGACAGAGAGGAGAGAACGCGATGTCGCATGTCTCTCGCAACGCGCCGTCACGCCGCGCTCAGGTGCGTGAGCGCCTCCTTGCGGCGCTGACCAGCGGCGTTGATCCCGATACGCTCGCGTTGAAGATCGATCAGTTGCTGGCAGAAGTGTTCGAGGACGATCCGGTGTTGCAACCGCAACCGGCGCTGATCGATCAGGGCGATGAAGACAGTCGTGTGGTCATCACCGGCATGGGCGTTGTGACACCGCTCGGCAATGACCTGGAGACCTTCTGGCAGGGGCTGGCGGAAGGGCGCAGCGGCGCAGGACCGGTCACGCTCTGCGATCCCGGCGATGCAGCGACGACGATCGCTGCCGAGGTGCGCAATTTCGATGCGCGCGATTATATGGACGCCAAAGAGGCGCGGCGCGTTTCACGCGGCACGCAGTTTGCCATCGCGGCGGCGCGCATGGCGCTCAACGACGCGCGCCTGACCATTGACGACAGCAATCGGTATGATACTGGCGCCCTGATCGCCTGTGGCAGCACCTCGCCGCCCGACACCGAGGCTGCCGCCAGAATCCTTTTCGATCGCGGCGCGGCGCGGATTAGCCCGTTTTATATCACCAGCGCGTTGCCCAATATGCCGTCGTGCCAGGTCGCCATTCAGCTGGGGTTGATGGGGTATAACACCGCCATCGCTACTGCTTGCGCCGCCAGCGCACAGGCAATCGGCGAAGCGGCGGAAGTCATCCGCCGCGGTGATGCAACGATTATGCTGGCTGGCGGCACCGAAGCGCCGATCTGCCGGTTGACCCTCGCGAGTTTTGGCGCCATTCGCGCGCTCTCGACGCGCAACCACGATCCCGCTGGCGCTTCGCGCCCATTCGATGCCGAACGAGATGGCTTCGTGCTTGGTGAAGGCGCGGGGGTGCTGGTGCTCGAACCGCTCTCCCATGCCCGTCGTCGCGGCGCGCGCATCTATGCTGAGATTATTGGCTATGCTTCGACATGTGATGCGCATCACGTGACTGCGCCGCACCCGGATGGCGATGGAGCGGCTCGCGCGATTGTGCGCGCACTTGCCCGGGCGAAGATCGCGCCGCAGCAGGTCGATTACATCAATGCCCACGCCACCGGTACGCCGACGGGTGATGTCGCCGAAACGCTGGCGATCAAGACGGCATTCGGCGAATATGCCTCTAGCGTGCCGATCAGCGCCACCAAGTCGATGATCGGGCACCTGACGAGCGCCGCTGGCGTGGTGGAGGCGGCAGCCACGATCCTGGCGATGCAGCATCAGTTCATTCCGCCGACGATCAATCTCACGTCGCCCGATCCGCAGTGCGACCTCGATTATGTTCCACTGCACGGACGACTGGCGGCGATCCGGATTGCGATGTCGAACTCGTTCGGGTTCGGCGGGATCAATAGCGTTCTGGTGCTGCGGCGCGGCGATCTCAGCCAGTAAGTGCGAATGAGCGTCTGGTCAGATGCTGACTCAGCCGGTCGAGCGGTTGGCGTTGGCTGAGCCTGTCGAAGCCAACGCCAA
>DAOTWI010000828.1:0-2164 GCA_034436075.1 Roseiflexus sp. | reverse complement strand
CTCGCGCAGGCGTCAATGCCTGATCCGTGCGAATCCGTCTCTATCCGTGCGTATCCGTGTTCCATGGCGAGCTATGCGCACGGTGCGATCAATCCGGTTTAGGGAGCGTGAGCAAGACGGGAAGCGCCAGATGGTCGGATGCGCCCGCTCAGGACGTTCGCAATCCCCTGCTCAAGCGTGCTGTAGGTGGTGACACCGGCGAGCGCGTCGCTGAGCGGCGCGAGCGCCTGCGCCACCTCGGGGCGAATGCCGACCAGCACGGCATCGGCGCCGAGCAATCGAAGTGCAGCCACGACGTTCAGCAACCCACGCGCGACCTCTTCATCCACGACTGGCACGCCGGTGACATCGAACATCACGTGCTGAAAACGCTGCGCGGCGACTGAGTGCAGAACCCGATCGCTCAGGGCGGCAAGCCGCGCGCTGTCGATAGCGCCGATCAATGGCACGACCGCCGATGTGCGGGTGAGCGGCAGGAGCGGAACGCTCATGGCGCGAATGACCTCGCGCTGCTCCTCGATGGTGGCAAGTTTCTCCTGGAGGTGCATCCGGGCTGCCTCTGCTTCAGCGCGGGCTGCTTCGGCAACCGCGATCTGCTCTTCCAGACTTTGAGTCTGTTGTGCGAGCGCTTCGGTCATCTCATTGAACGCGCGTTGCAGACGCCCGATTTCGTCGCGGCTGGTGATCTGCAATGGCGCCACGCTGCGTCGTTCACTCATCGCGTGCGCCGCTGCCGCCAGACGTTCGAGCGGTTGGACCACATGCCGGCGCAGCAAAAAGAGCGCAGTGGCAGCGGTGAGGATCAGGACGACATTGGCGCCCCCCAGCACACGATTGGCAGTGTCGATCTGACTGTGCAATTGCTCCTCGGTTGCGCGGAACTCTTTCAGTCCAAGCGAAGACATCGCCTCCGATAGTTGCCCGCTATAGCCCGCCAGTGTAATCAGGGTCGTCGTATGACCAGTGATTGCCTCCTGGTCGTTCTCGATGAGCGCAGTGTCGAGAGACAGGAGCGCCGTTTCCGCTTCGTCTGCCAGGCGCATGTAGCGTTGCTGAAGCATTTCCTGGTCGGCAAGGGTTGCGGCTGCGATATCGTGCGTCTCGTGACTCTGCATGAGCGTCAGTTCATTGCGCGCCATGGCAAGATACACGCGCGCCACAGCAATTTTAGCGCGGGAACCGGAAGCGGCGGCGGCGTGCGCTTCGGCGAGTGCGCGCGCGATGGCGCTGCTGGCAGCATCGGCGTGCGTTATTCGCTTCATCGTATGGCTGGTGAGGTGTTCGATCGATTCGTGAATGTCTGCAATAACCCACGATGTTCCTGCAACAGCGCCAGTAATCAGAATCAGGATGATCAGCGCCGCGAGCATGACTTTGCCGGTCAGCGAAGAGCGTATCATGTTCTCCTCCTCTCGATGACCGGAATACGCAGGCATATGGTCGCTCATTGCGCGCCTGTTCAAACGAGGGTTGCGGCGTCTTCCGACACCGCTAGAGGTCTGGCGCTTCAGAACGGCTTGTCGTATGGGTTCGCCGCAATATGGTCTTCTCGGCGCGCTCAACCCTGCGCTGCCGCGTGTATCCGGTCAACTGTACCGCATGGTTACAGATGCGCTCGTCGTGGAGTGCAGCACATGGTCTATGGTAGCGGATGAACGGGCAACAGTATATGAGACATTGGTTGTATAAGGGGGTAGTACCTGTCATACTGGCTGCCGGTACGACTCGTGCAGATTATTGCGCGTTGCGTTGCGTCGTTTCTGTGAGCGACTGATAGCGATGCTCCACCTGCCCGGCGACGACATCCGGCGCGAAGCAGCGCTCTGCCAGGCGGCGTGCGCCGTCGCCGAGCGCACGGCGCTCGTCGGGTCGTTCGAGCAGTTCCACCAGACGACGCGCAAAACCAGAGACCGTTGCCGCAAGAGCGCCGCTTCCACCATCGACGATAATGTCTGGCGTGCCGCCGGTGGGCATTGCCAGAATAGGCGCGCCGCAGGCGCAGGCTTCGAGCAGTACGCGGCTCAATGGCTCGCCCCATGCCGATGGGAAGAGTAACAGATCGCAGCGCGCCATCAGTCGCAGCACCTCGTCGTGATCGATCCAGTCGAGAAAGCGGGCGCGCACCTGGACGGCGCGCACGGTCTCCTCCAGCTCCGCCCGTAAC
>DAOTWI010000827.1:0-7284 GCA_034436075.1 Roseiflexus sp. | reverse complement strand
CAGCGGTTCCGTTCGCGCTGGCGGCGTCGCTGCGGGCGCTGTTGCACCTGACGCGCCGCCATCGGTTTGACCTGATCCACGCGCACTGGGTGCTGCCAAATGGCGTCCCCGCGCTGATCGCTGCCCGGTTGCGCGGGTTGCCGCTGATCGTCAGCCTGCACGGTTCTGATGTTTATCTGGCATCCAGGGGATGGCCCCTCGCACTGAGCGCAGCGGCGGTCTTTCGCAACGCAGGCGCTATCACCGCGTGCAGCAGCGATTTGCAGCAGCGCGCAGTGCGCCTTGGCGCGCCGCCTGCACGCACGACGGTCATTCCGTATGGCGTGGACGCGCATGCCTTCCGACCCGATCCACGGGCTGGCGCACAGGTTCGCACTGAATTGAGTCTGCCATCCGATGCGCCGCTTATTCTCGCCATGGGCAGAATGGTCTCCAAAAAAGGGTTCACCTACCTGATCGACGCATTGCCGCACATCTGCGCATCTCATCCGCGTGCGACCCTTGTGCTGGCGGGATACGGCGATCTCCTCGATGAACTGAAAGATCGCGCCAGGCGGCTCGGGGTTGCAGACGCGGTCATCTTTCCGGGTCAACTCCCACGCGACCGCGCGGCGCGCTATGTCGCCGCCGCCGATGTGTATGTCGTGCCCTCCGTGCGCGATGACGCTGGCAATGTCGATGGTCTGCCCAACACGCTTCTCGAAGGCATGGGCGCAGCGCGCCCGATCGTTGCCACGTGCGCGGCTGGCATTCCCGATGTCATCACCGATGGCGTGCACGGCCTGCTCGTGCCGGAACGCGACCCGTCGGCGCTGGCGGAAGTGATCGGGCGTCTGTTGACCGAACGTGATCTTGCGGCGCGCCTCGGCGAAGCGGCGCGTCGCCGGGTGCTGGACGAACTCTCCTGGGATGTGACGGCAGTGCGCTTCGAGGAGGCGTATCGTCATGCCGTTGAACGTTCCACGTTGAACGTTGAGTGTTGAACATGGCATGCGGCAAGTGAGAATAGTAAATGTGGGACAGCACGAAGGGTACGGGGGGAGACGTTGCACCGCAACGTCTCCGCGGGTTGCAGGCAGGAAGACTAACCTCTAACCTTATTAGGGAGATCAACCAAAACCTGGACAATCGAGCCTGCACCTGTGGAGCGGTTTTCGACAGGCTCAACTGGCGTTGGCTGAGCCTGTCGAAGCCAACGCCGATCACGAAATTGTCCAATCTCTGGTTGATCTTCCTATCAGATATCTTCGTGGTACTTGAACGATACTTTCAGCTTCGTGCGATACATAATCCTGCCGTCCTCCAGATGAATGTCCATCTCAGCCACCTCGCCAACCCGGAGGTCCTTCAGGTGGCGCGATGCGGTCTCGATGGCGTTCACCGCCGCTTTCTCCCACGACTCGGAGCTTGTGCCAACCAACTCGATGATTTTGTACACGCTCTCGGACATGGCTTCCCTCCTTCTAACTGACGACACGATCAAAAGCGACCTGCCAGCATCTGCACGTCGCGCTCGAACGAGGCAATGAACGGACGCGCAAGACGGATGAAATCTTCGCTCCGTATGCTGATGGCGTCCTGGTGTGTGCCTGCCTGAAACGTAATGGTTTCACATCCGGCAAGATCGCGATCCAGATACACCGGCAGGTTGTACAGGTTGCCGAATGGCGGCATAGCGCCAGGTTCACAGTCGGGAAAAACTGGCGCGAATTCGCGCTCGTTCGCCAGGCAGATCTCGCGCGCTCCGATGATGTCGGCGAGTCGCGCCAGGTCGGCGCGGGCATCGGCGGGCACAACGAGCATGGCCAGCCGTCCGTCGATGAAAACCATCACGACTTTGGCGAAGGTGTGGGGCGGGACATGTTCGTAGGCGGCAATGGCGGACGCGGTGTACGCAGTGGGATGATGGTGGATCGTGTATGGAACGCAGTTTTCGCGCAAATACGCACCCAAGCGTTCGAGACACGTCATGGCAGCACCTCCTTGTGCCTGTTAGCATTCCAGTATACACGACGCTTCCCTGTCAATTCGGGCAGAAGCGACGACTCAGAGGAAATGTTCGTTCACTTTTTGACGATCTGCAGCATTGCTGGTATGCTAATTCCTGGTTCTCAGTTCTCAGTTCTCAGTTCTCAGTTCTCAGTTCTCAGTTCTCAGTTCTCAGTTCCAGGTTCTATGACCACGATTCTTGACGAACTCCGCTGGCGCGGGCTGCTGTATGAGAGCAGCGAGGGTCTGGGGGAACTGCTGGAGCGTGAGCGCGTGACGCTCTACATTGGCTTCGACCCCAGCGCCGATAGTCTGCACATCGGGCATTTGTTGCCGCTGCTCACCCTGGCGCGCTTCCAGCGCTGGGGACATACGCCGATTGCGCTGGCAGGCGGCGGCACCGGGCTGATCGGCGATCCGAGCGGCAAAACACAGGAACGTCCCCTGCTCAGCAAGGAACAGGTCGCCGCAAATGTTGAGGCGATCAAACGTCAACTTGCCCAGTTTCTCGACTTCGAC
Organism: Roseiflexus sp.; assembly: GCA_034436075.1. GTDB lineage: Bacteria > Chloroflexota > Chloroflexia > Chloroflexales > Roseiflexaceae > Roseiflexus. Next base: position 4,776 of record DAOTWI010000827.1, on the reverse strand, counting down.
GCCGGCGACTCTTCCGCAAAACTCCTCAATAACGCCGAATGGCTGACGCGCCTGTCGCTGATGGATTTTCTGCGCGATGTCGGCAAACATTTGACGGTCAACTATATGCTGGCGAAAGACTCGGTGCGCTCCCGGATGACGAGTGAGACTGGCATTTCATTCACTGAGTTCAGCTACATGCTGCTCCAGGCATACGATTTTGCCTACCTCTTCGAACACCATGGCTGCAAACTCCAGGCAGGCGGCAGTGATCAGTGGGGCAATATCACCGCCGGCATCGAACTGATCCGGCGCACGCTTGGGCAGAAGGCGTATGGGTTGGTCTACCCGCTGGTGACCAAAGCCGACGGCACAAAGTTTGGCAAGACCGAGGCGGGCGCGGTGTGGCTTGACCCGAAGCGCACGTCGCCCTACCGGTTCTACCAGTTCTGGTACAACGTCGATGATGCGGATGTCGGCAGGTATCTGCGCTACTTTACCTGGTTGGGCGCTGCCGAGATCGAGGAACTGGAGCAGATGACGGCGCGTCAACCGGAGCGGCGTGCTGCGCAGCAACGCCTGGCGCGCGAAGTGACGCGCATGGTGCATGGCGATACGGCGCTGGCGCGCGCCGAAGAGGCGTCGCAGGCGTTGTTCGGCGGGTCGCTGGCAAGCCTGAGCGCCGAAGATGTGGCTGATATCTTTGAGGACGTGCCTTCAACCACGTTCCCGCGCCAGGACCTTGAAGGCGATGGGATAACCCTGATCGATGCGCTGGTGCGCTGTGGCGTCGCCACATCGAAGAGCGATGCGCGACGCGCCGTCGAAGGCGGCGGTATCTACATCAATAATGTTCAGAGCGCCGATGCAGGGCGCCGCCTGACGCTGCACGACAGCATCGACGGACGGTTTCTTGTAGTGCGCAAAGGGCGCAGGCATTACCACCTGATCCGGCTCGTATGATCAATCATTGTGTTGGATCGTCCCTTTAGTTGCTCTCCAGCGCCTTGAGCCTTCCGGTGCCGATGCGTTCGAGTTGTTGTGATACGCCGCCGTCGCTGTGCACCAGCGCCTGGATGGCGGCGTGCGGCAGCGCCAGCGTGGTGAGCGGTGTAAGGGCGATGACGCTTGCCACCGGCGGTGCGTTGCGGAGCAGTTCGAGTTCGCCGAAGAACTCCTGCGGTCCCAGGCGCGCTACCGGTCGTATGGCTGGTTGCGCACCGTTGGCAGCCGGTTCGCGCCGGACAACCGCCGCTGTTCCTTTGCGAATGACGAAGAATGTGCCGCTGGGCGCTCCCTGGCGCACAACGACGGTGCGCGCAGGGTAGGTGCGCTGTTCAGCAATCGTCGCCAGACCGCGCAGCGTGTTGCGTGGAAGATCGGCGAACAATGGCACACGCTCCAGCAGACGAAGCACTTCGGCGGACTCCAGCCCGGCTGCGGCGTGCGGCGCGCGGTCGGCAGTCAGGCGGAACAACTCGTCGGCGGGCAGGTAGAGCAGGCTCGATGCCATCGTCGCGCGGTAGGCGTATGCGCTGGGTGTATTGCCCAGCACCTCTTCGGCGCCAATCGCGTCGCCGCGATGGAGTTCGGCAACGATACGCCCCCCGCGCCGCGCAACAATCTCGCCAGCTTCGATGATCCAGATTCCTGGCGCCGATGCCCCTGCACGCAGCACGGTTGCGCCGGTCGGGAGGGTTTGCTCGATCATGCTGGCAACCAGCGCTTCTAATTCATCGTCGTCGCAGTTCAGGAAAATATCGACCTGCCGGAGCAAGCGCAGGCGCGCCGTGCGCACATCGCCGAACGAACTCGACAACTCGCGCGCCCACGGCGTGTCGGGGAAGCAGAGCCGGCTTGCCGTTTCGCGTTCGGGCCATGGCAGCGCGTCGTATGCCGCCTGAATGCAGCGCCGCGCAAATGCAGCGCCTGCGATCTGCTCGATCTCGGCAACCGTATAGCGTAACACCTCGGCGAACCGTGCGCCCTGTTCGGCGATGGGGAGCGTTGTGACCTGTCGTCCGATTCGCGCCTGTTCGTGATCCAGCGTAATCTCCCAGTTTGCCGTGGCTGCCAGAATATCCATGCGATCATCGAGGGCGCGTGCGCGGCGTTCGCCATACACCGAATGCAGCAGTTGATAACAACCGCGATAGGTCAGCTGGAAGGCGCGCGCCAGCCGGTCGCTTTCGTTCATGCTCGGAATGTGCTCCCAGCGAAACTCGCGCAGCGTCAGATGACGGAGCGTTGCCAGATGCACCAGCCACGCCGTCGCCCACAATCCCGACCCCAGCACATCGAGCGCCAGACCGCTGCCGCGCAGATCCGCAACATAGCCAGCGGTCTTCACCAGGGCGCCTGCCCAGAGCAATGCCCACGACCAGACCAGCCGCGAGTCCGCCAGTCCGAACAGGTGTTGCAGCAGCAACGCCAGCGCCAGTGCGCCAAAGTAGGCTGGCGCCGCCATCGCCAGCCACGCAAGCACTCCTGCTGCGGGGTAGACGGCTTGCGCACTGAAGAGCGCCATCCCGCCGATGGCGAATGCCCCCATGAGCAACACCGCCGTTCCCAGCAACTCGCGCAGCGGCGTTGCGCGCAGGTCCATGTCGAGCAGCGCCGTGAATCCCGCGACCAGCAACCCGACAAACGCCAGACCATCCAGCGCGACCCAGATGCCAGGCGGCAATGGCAATGCCCGCGCGACGCCTGCAAGCCCGGCAAGCGCCGTGGTTGCAATCAGCGCCAGAATGGCGGGATAGATGGCCGCGCCGCGATAGTACGGGCGAACAGCAAGCAGCACATTGAGCGCCACAATCCAGAAGACCGGTCCGAGCGCCAGCGCAATCCATCCCCATGGACTGCCTTCGGTTGCAATGACCGCCAACGCAACGATCAATGCCAGCAAAACTCCCACAGCGGAGAGGAGACCGGGCTGGCGCCCATACCCGCGCCGGACCAACCAGCCGACGATCGTCTGCCCGGCTTCCCAGAGCGCCAGCAGCACGGCTGCGACTGCCGGCAGAACAACGATCAGGATCAGCGCCACGCCGATCAGGCGTTGCCACCAGACGCCGCGCAACAACTCCAGCGCCGGTTCGAGGATCTGTTGTTGCCAGAACCAGAGCACGCCAATGATTGCCAGCAGGGTGTAGAGCGCCGTTGCCGCGCCGTAGATTGCGTAGATGCGTTCTTCACGGCTGAATGGCAGGGTGCGCTCATCGAGATTGAGCGTTGTTGCCGGCGGATGGGCGCCCGTGCGTTGCATCCGGCGCGTGTAACGCATACGCAGGTGAGCGCCAAGTTTGTCCCACAGCGGACCGCGCACATACGCCAGCGCCGAACGCCGCAGATCCGGCATCCGCAGCAGATCAACGAGGATGTAGTAGCCATCGAGTTCGAGGAGCGGGTTCAGGTTGAACACACTCGACACAAAACTGGTGAACGCCAGTTTGTAGGCAATCGAGCCGATCGTTGTATCCGGCAACAGGTAGGCGGCAATCGCCGCCAGACTGCCGACCAGCAGGTCGGCTGCGGGACCGACGGCCGAGACGATGATGCGCGCGCGGCGCGGCGAGCGCCAGATATCACTGGTATCGACAAACGCGGCGGGCAAGCCATAGTACAACATCACGCCGCCGCGGGTCAGGGTGCGCCCAAAATGCTTGACCGCCAGCGCGTGGGCGCTCTCGTGCACCACAAAAGACAAAAGGGTGACTGCCCAGAGCGCAGCCAGTCCCAGCGTCACCGAGTCGTTCAGCCGGATAATCTCATAGGTGTCGGCGCCGCTGCTCATTGCCAGCCCAAACGCGATCAGGCCAATGATCGCAATGAGTCCGGCGAGGAGCGCAAACACGCGGGTGAAGAGCAGCCTGCCGCCCCAGCGGTACGCCGCGTCGTAAAAACCGTCGATGCCGGGCAACGCCAGCGTCGCGCCGGTCAGGACACGTCGCAGCCGGCGCCCCCAGGCGCTGGTTGTGCCCCTGGCGAGCGCCTCGTTGATGGCGCGGTAGACGCCGGTTGGCTGGTCGAACAGCAGCCCTTCCGCTTTGAGACCTGCAACCAGTTCACCGATCGGCAGGATCAGTCCACGCTGGCGAAAGGCGGCGAGTCCCAGTTCGGAGACGGTGCGCGAGCCATCCATTGCGCGCCAGACCTCATGTTGCGCTTCGGTCAGGCGGAGGTAATTGCCGCGCGGGCTGCGCACGATGTAGAGCGTCTGGTCGCCTTCGCAGACTGGATCCGCAGCCACGTCGGGAATGGCGTGGGGACGGTACAGCGCCGGATCAGTGCGGTTGCGCACGATCGTCCACAGCGGGTCCGATTCTGATCGGTGGGCGATCCGTTCACGAAGGAGCGTATACGTCTGAACTGTCGTTGTGGGCGGCGCAGCAACGCCCTGGCGCACCGCAGCCCAGATGCCGCCAGGGATCTGACGGGCGGCGGTTTCGGTTCGTCTGGAGTCCAGCCTTGTTGCAGCATTCAGCGTCGCCATCGCTCTCATTCTAGCATGGCGCGCCAGTGGCTCGAAGGCGCTGTGCGAGGGAGGGTGGTACGGTTGAACGTGGAACGTTCCACGTTGAACGTTCCACGTGGGCATGCCCGGCAGGAACGTGGCGTTGCCACGCCTAGGAGCGCGCGGCGTTGCCGTATTGTAGGGGCGTGGCGTTGCCACGCCCAGGGGCGCGCGGCGTTGCCGTATTGTAGGGGCGTGGCGCCGCTGCGCCCAGGAATGCCGGTGACGGCGTATTGTCGGGGCGCGCGGCGTTGCCACGCCCAGGAGCGCGCGGCGTTGCCGTA
>DAOTWI010000826.1:0-2296 GCA_034436075.1 Roseiflexus sp. | reverse complement strand
TCGCCACGCGGTGCGCGCCGCTGTGCTGCAACCGCTGCATGCGCGCGCGCAGGAACTCGTTCGTCAACATGGTCGCGTCACGTTCCTCGCCATCCCGCGCGAACTCAACCGCCTGGCGGATGCGCTCGCCTGGGAGGCGCTCGACGGTCGCGGCTGGCTGGCGCGTGTGGTCAATGGGCATCACGCAACGTGAAGGAGGAGAACAGCATGAACGCCAATGTTATTTCAACGGTGCAGGAGAAGGTTGGCGAGGCGGTCGGCGAAGGGATCGCAGTCCTGAAAGGGGAAACGGACGCCACGAATGGCGCGCCGCTGGCGAATCTCCACTTCGTCACCGGTCTGGCGACGGCGCCGCGCACGCTGCCGCGCCAGGCGTTCGGGTTGGTGGCGCACCTGGTTGTGCCGCCAGGAACTGTGGCGGTGACCCACCTTCCCGGCGGGGAGCGACGCATCTATCAGCCTGGCAGTTACACCCTGGCGGGCATGCAGCCGGGCGCCGCACTGGTGCAGTGGGTCGATATGCGCCGGCGCCAGATAAGCGTCGGACCGGTTGAGGGCTGGAGCCGCGACAAATGGCGCGTCCGTCTGTGGCTTGCCGTGGATGTCGAGGTGAACGATCCGCTGAAGATCGCCGCGCACCGTGAGCCACTCACGACGCTGGCAGCCGCGGTGCGCAATGGCGCGCTACGCTACATCGAACAGCAGACCCATGCGGCGCTCACCGGCGCTCCCGGCGATCAGGGAGGACTCGACGCGCCCGCTGCGGTCATTCTAGAACGCCTGCGGAACGATCCCGCTCTCGATGGGCTGACAGTCATCAATGTGCGGCTGACCGAACGGCAGGGTGACGAACGGCAGATCGAAGCCGCAACCGCAGCGACCGTCGCAGCGGCGCAGATCGACGAGGAACTGCGGGTGGCAGCAGCGCGCCACCGCGCCCGGTTGCAGGAGATCGAGGCGGCAGCGGCGCTCGCAGCACGTGAACACGACATCCGCATGGCGTCGGCGGCAGCAGCGGCGCGCGAGAAATTGCTGCACCAGCAGGCGGAGGTGCAGCAGGCGACGCTCGCAGCGCGGTTGCAGGTGGTTATGGCGCAGATCCAGGCGCAGGTGAGCGAGATCGCGCGCGAAGAGCAACTGTGGCAGGCGGAACAGACGCGCCTGCAAACAGAGTGGGAGCGCGTGCAGCAGCAGTTGCTCGAAGCGCACCACACTGAACAGCAACTGCGCCTGATGGAAGGGCAGCAGGGCATGCTGCGCGCCGAAGGCGAACTGGCGCTGGCTGCCGAAGAAAAGCGCAATGCGCACGCGCTGGCGTTGGCTGAGATCCAGCAGCGACTGGCGGAGCAGCGCGCTGTGCAGGCGCAGACGCAGGCAGAACGTCGCGCCGCACACGAACGCGATCTGCTGGAACTGCACCTGCGGTACGAGCAGATGGTCGCCGAACAGATGCAGCGGCTCGAACAGTGGCGCACCGAGCGCATCCAGATTGGCGTCCAGCAAAAACGCCAGCACGAGCGCCAGATGGCGGCGATTGCCGGAACGGCGCAGATCGCGGCAGCGGCAGCGGCGGCAGTGATGTCCGCCACTGGCGACGAGAACGGCGCGAATCCGGGCGAAGTCGCCGATGCCGGGCTGCGAGCGTTACAGGAGTTCGTCGAGTCGTAAGAAAAGGAGGGATCACGTGCCGCTCTTTCCCCGTTACAACGGACCGCCGCTACTGCCGCAGATTTGCAGCGTCGAGAATCTGACGCTCGCATGGCGGCGGGTGCGCAGCAACATTCACGTCGCCCGGCGCGGGCGCAGCGCCGGACTGGACGCCGTGACGCTGCGCGATTTCGAGGCGGACTGGGCGCGCCAGATGGCGCAACTGGCGGATGAATTGCAGCACGGCGCCTATCGCCCGCTGCCCGCAAAACGGGTTGCTATTCCCAAGGCAAGCGGCGGCGAGCGCGCCATTGCCATTCTCGCTGTGCGGGACCGGGTGGCGCAACGCGCCGTTCAGCAGGTGCTCGATCCGCTGTTCGATCCCTGTTTCCTCGATTGTTCCTACGGCTGCCGCCCGCACGTTGGCGTGCCGGAAGCGGTGGCGCGCGTGCAACGCTACGCCGAACAGGGGCTGGGATGGGTGGTCGATGCGGATATCGCCAGCTACTTCGACGCCATCGATCAGCGGGTGCTGTTAGGGCTGGTGCGGCAGCGCATCGACGAACTGCCGGTGCTGAAACTGATCGCGCAGTGGCTTGAAGCCGGGATGCTGCCCGGCGACGCGGCGCTGCCCGACGAGACGCCAGCG
>DAOTWI010000825.1:0-6371 GCA_034436075.1 Roseiflexus sp. | reverse complement strand
CGCTGCCGACCGGCGGCAGCGGCATCGGGCAGGGCGCCGCCAGCGACTCCGTGGCGTTCACTGAAGCGGTGTTTCCCTGGCTGCGCCTGGGCAATGGAGATGTTGCCGGAAATCAGGCGTTGACCATCCGCGATCTCTACGCGCCGGCGCTCGATCTGAGCGGCTTGCCCTTTGCCGTAGATGTTGTCATCGGGTACAGCGTGCTGCGCCATCTGACGCTGCGGATCGACTTCCGCGCACGCGCGCTGACGCTGGCGCACCCCGACCTGGGATTTCCGTCTCTCAGCGCCTCCGGCGTTGTGATGCCGCTCTCGTTCTTCGAGCATTTCCCGGCAATTGGCGATCTGGTCATCGATGGCGTCGTCATCCAGCGGGCGACGATCGATACCGGCTCGAATGCCGAGATTACCGTCGGACCCGATCTGGCGGCGCGTCTGGGGTTGCGTGACGATGACGCCGATGTGCGGATTGTTCGGGGAGAAGGGTTTGGCGGCGGCGGCGACGTCGTGCGTCGCCGGTTCGATCAGGTGCGGCTGGGACCGTTTACCCTGACGCATGTTGATGTCGATGCCCCGCTCACATGGTCTGGCGACCTGGGGCGCGCCTCACGCGCCAATATCGGCATGCCCCTGCTGGCGCGCTTTGCGACTGTCGTGATTGATTATGGGCGGGGGCAGGCGGGGTTTGAGCCGTTCTAGGAACGCGCTCCCACATTACCCGCACTTCGGGCATTCCTCATCAGCATACGGACCGTGATCAGGGCAATCGCTGCCTGGCGCATCATCTGGCAGATCGTCGTAATCCATGGCGCTGACTCCTCCAGTGATTGATCATCCTGGAGAAACCATACGCCCCAGAAGCGTGTACTACCAATATGAGGACATGACGGATAGATTAATGCGCCCTGGCTCCAATACTGTTCAAGCAAGGAAGACGAGCCATCATTAATCGACGGAGTTCACATACGGGGTCTTTGCGCCTTTGTGCGCACTTAGGGCAGTGGCTTATGAACATGAAGTATCAACTTCAGCATACGCCGCCGCCCGTGCCCTGAGCCTGCCGAAGGGCGGGAGATGGCGCGCCCCCTGAGCTTGTCGAAGGGAGCGCGCCATTGGCGGTATACCCGAATAAATACTGAATCTTCATTGGCCAGAAGATGCGCCGCTCCTCCCCAACATCCGTCGCATCAGCGCCCGTTCTTCAGGACCGAACGCGCCGCATGCCCAGAGCGCCGCGAGATAGACCGGCGCTCCGACGACGATCGCCAGCCACGGCGAAATGGTAATTGCGGGACCCATGGCGGCGCCCATCACGAGTGAGGCGATTGCCGGACGCCACATGAGGCGCAGGAGCGGCGGCAGCGCCCCTTCGTGTCGCAGGGTGCGCAAAAATGGAAGGAGCAGCACCAGTTCCGTGGCAACGGTCACGACCGCTGCTGCCAGATACCCGTAGGCAGGGATGAGCAGCAGGTTCATGCCCAGGTTGAAGACCGCGCCAGTGACGAACGCCACCGTAATTGCGCGCTGGCGTCGCAACGCGATGAGCACGTATTGTGTCACACCGTTTGCATACGAAAGTGGAAGGTACCAGATCAGGATCGCCAGCGCCACTGCGGCGCCGGGCAGGAATGCCTGACCGCCGATCACCGCGATGATGGCAGGCGCCAGCAGCGTCCCGCCGACCGCGACGGGCCAGGCGAGGAGTTGCAGCAGCCCGAGCGCGTGGTGATACATCCGCTTCAGCGCAGCGCGATCGGTCACGGCGTAGCGCGCCAGCAGCGGGAACAGCGCCGCCACGAAATAGGGCGGCACGATCTGCGTCATATTGATGACTTTGTACGCCGCATCGTACAGGCCAAGCGCAGCGGCGCCAGCCTGCGCCCGCAGCAGCACCACGTCAAATCGGAAAAAGACCGCCAGCAACAGGCTGTTCAGCAGCAGCGGGAACCCCTCGCGCAGCAGTTCCCGTCCGGTGGGCCAGTCCCACACCAGCGGCGCGCGGAACAGCATCCGTCGCTGAAGGACGTAAAACGCCGCAGCGTTCAGGACGGTCGCCGCCAGCGCCACGGCTGCCAGCGCCACCACCCGCGAGGGCGCATCCGGCGCGATGAGCAGCGCGCCAACCCCTGCGAGCGTCTTGACGACATTCGTCAGCAGCACTACCAGCGCCGTCACTTCCATGCGCTGATATGCCTGGAACGATGCCGAGCAGGCTGCGGCGAGCGCCGCCGGGTAGAGATGGATCATCAGCAACGCCAGCGCGGTGACCTCGGCGCTGCTCAGCGGGCGTTCGACCAGCGAATAACCGGCGACGAGGAGCGCAGCGACGGGGAGCAGCAGGGTTGCGATGCCGAGCCGGAGCAGCAGGGTGATGCTGAAGAGGCGTGGCGCGCGCGCGAGATCGGGCGCGGCTTCGCGCACCGCCAGATCATTCAAGCCCCAGTTCGTGATGGTGAGAAAATAGAGACCGGCGATTAGCGCCACGAACGCATACGCACCGTTCCCCTCCGGTCCTAGGAAGCGCAGCGCAATGACCGCAAACCCGAAGTCGATCACCTTGTTGATCAGGTTCGCGGCAATGGGCAGCGCGCTATTTTTGGCAATCGTGCGGGCAGCGTCGGACGGGTCTTCGCGGTAAAAGCGCCGCCATGACCAGGCGGCGCCCAGCAGCAACGGTATGAGCGCAGCGACTGCGAGCAGGAAGATTTGCGCTTTTGTATTCAACACGCGATGTATGATACCATAGCCGGACGTCGGGAATGCGTCTGAGCAGGTTCTATGCGTCTGTACTACGAGATCGCCATCCGCTCCTTCCGCCGCGCGACGATCTATCGCAGCGCCTATGTCGCCGGCATTCTGACGAACGCCTTCTTTGGCGTGCTCCTCTCGTCAATGTATCGCGCGCTGTACGAGGGGCGCGCGAGCGTCGCCGGGTTGACGCTGCACGACGCGATAAGTTACGTCTGGTTGAGCCAGGCGCTGATCGCCATCGGCGCCGGATGGATCTCGTGGGACATGGAGTTGGAGCGTGGGATACGCACTGGCGACATCGTTGCCGATCTTGCGCGACCGTGGAACTTTTACGCCTTCTGGTTGAGCCGTGTGCTGGGGGAGCGCCTGTTCAATCTGCTGGTGCGCGGCAGCCTGATCTATCTGATTGGGGTTCTCTATTTCGACGCGCTCATCCCCTCCATCGAGGCGCTGGCAGCATTTGCAATCGCGGCGTTGCTGGCGATCCTGATTGCTGCCGCACTCAACTTCCTGGTCAACCTCACTGCATTCTGGCTGATCGACATCACTGGTCTCGTGCTGGTCGCCAACCTGATGATGAGTTTCTTTTCCGGCTTTTTGCTGCCGCTCGCCTTCTTTCCGCCCACGCTCGCCGCTATTGCGCAGGCGCTGCCGTTTCAGGCGATCACGAGCATCCCCGTGCGCACGTTGTTGGGTCAGGCGCAGGGTGCGGAACTGGCGCTCGCGCTTGTGATTCAGGCGTTTTGGGCTATCGCGTTGACCGGCGCTGCGTTGCTCGCGTTGCGCGCGGCAATGCGCAAGATTGCGCTTCAGGGCGGATAATGCTGGCGATCTATCTCCGGTTGATCGGCGCGCGCATCCGATCACAGATGCAGTACAAAACCTCGTTCTGGCTCGATCTCCTGGGAACCGCTGCGTCCACCGGCATGGATTTCGTTGTGCTGTTCATGCTGTTGCAGCGCTTTGAATTGGTCGGCGGCTGGCGGCTCCACGAGATTGGTTTGTTGTACGGGCTGACGTCAATATCGTTCGGATTGGCGGAAATGATCGGGCGCGGCTTTGATAGCCCTTTTGAACGATTGATGCAGCATGGCGACTTTGATCGCGTGCTGATCCGCCCCTTGAGCAGCTTTGTCCAGGTGCTCGCGTCCGAGTTTCAGGTGCGCCGATTGGGGCGGGCGGTGCAGGGCGCGGGGGTGTTGATCTGGTCGCTGGTTCAGACGGACGAGGTCTGGACGCCAGTCCTGCTTCCATTGCTGCTGCTCAGCATTCTATCGGGCGTTGTCATCTATGCCGGGCTGATCGTCATTGGCGCGACGATCTGCTTCTGGACGATCAAGACGCCCGAAGTCATCAATGCATTTACGTTTGGCGGACAGCAGTTGACAAGCCTGCCGTTGAGCATTTACGACCGGTGGATACGCGCCGTGTTTCTTTCGATTGCACCCGTGGCGTTCGCCAGTTATCCAGCGGCGCTGGTGATTCTTGGACGGAGCGACCCGCACGGTCTGCCCGCCTGGATTGCATGGGGCGCGCCAGTCGTTGCTGGCATCTTCTTCGCCGCTGCGCTGGGCTTCTGGCATATCGGCGTGCGCCGGTACCAGAGCACCGGAACATGATGCCCGTTACTGCCGCAGCACTGCAACTGCCAGATACGTCGCGCCGGTTGACGCATCCTCGGTGTGCGCAAGCGCCAGGAGTTGGTCGCCGTTGCGCCATCCGGCGTAACTGATCGTGTCGCCTTCAACGAGCAACCGGCTGTCGGCGCGCCACCCATTGCTTTCGAGTCGCCCGGCGTAGAACTGCTTGACCTGCTCCCACGCAACGCTTCCCGGAACCCGAAAGAGGCGGATGGCGGACGCCTGCTGCTCGCCGACGATCTCAGCGGTCAACCCGCTTATCATCGCATCCGCCAGTGGCGACTCGCCGCGTGATGCGGCGGTTGCATCGGGATAGACCGGCGCTTCTGCCAGGGGCGCGCTGCCGCAGGCGGCGACCAGAAGCGCAAGAAGCGCCACGAGCAGGAAACGTGGTATCATACGAGACCTCGCAGATCGTCATAGGTTCATCGGTATCAGAGTACGCAGACCCGCAATCCGAGGATGCGTTGTGTGTTGAAAGGATGGAAGATGCCGCTCATCGACGTCGCTGATCTGACGAAAACCTTCCGCGTCGCGGTGCGCCGGAGCGGACGGTTCGGTGCGCTGCGCACCTTCCTGAGCCGCGAGTACCGCGACGTGCGGGCTGTCGATCATGTTTCGTTCGCTATCGAGGCGGGCGAAATGGTTGGCTATCTGGGACCAAATGGGGCGGGCAAGTCAACGACGTTGAAGATGCTGACCGGCATCCTTGCGCCGACGTCCGGGCGTATGTCGATTGATGGGCGCGACCCGCAGCGGCAGCGCATCGAACACGTGCGCCGGATCGGCGTCGTGTTTGGTCAGCGCACCCAACTCTGGTGGGATCTGCCGGTGATTGAGTCATTTGAGCTGCTGCGGCACATCTATCGTATGCCGCTAGAACGCTGGAAGGCGAACGTGGCAACCTTCGACGATCTGCTTGGTCTCGGCGCGTTCCTCAACACGCCGGTGCGCCAGATTTCGCTGGGGCAACGCATGCGCGCCGAACTTGCCGCTGCGCTGCTGCACGACCCGGCAATTCTCTTTCTCGACGAACCGACGATCGGGCTGGATGTGGTCGCCCGTGAGCGCATCCGCCAATTCCTCGAACGCATCAACCGCGAGCGCGGCGTGACCGTCATTCTGACCACCCACGACCTGAACGATATCGAGCGTCTCTGCCAGCGCGTCATTCTGATCGATCACGGGCGTGTGATCTACGATGGGGCGCTGGAGACATTGCGCGAGCGATTCGGGCGCTGGCGCATTCTGACGGTTGATCTGGAACGCGACGACACACGTGATGACAACCTGGAGGCGCCTGGCGCTGATGTGATCGAGCGCAATGGAACGCGCTTCCGGTTGCGCTTCGACCGTGACGCGACGACCGCCGCTGCGCTGATCGCATACCTGAGCAGCCGGTATCCGATCCGTGATCTGACGCTCGAGGAACCGGAGATCGAAGGCGTCATCCGGCGCATCTACGAAGCGCCGGAGGTTGCGCAGTCATATGAGTGAGTGATCGTTTCGACCACCTCCCCGCGCACCAGGGCGCGCTGCACCGGTCCTTCCGGCAGCAACCAGAACGACTCGGCGGTCATCAGTTGAGCGGGCGCAATGCTCATACGACGTTGGGGCGATAGACTGACGCTGATGGTACGATGCCGTATCGTACCATTGTTTCCCCGCCAGGATCGTGCTATACTGCGCACGAATCAGGGCTGAAGGACGCCCGATGCTGTTGACACGACCATGAACGAATCCTTGACTCCCCGGCAGCGCGCGGAACGTCTGATCGATGAGGGTATTGCGGCGATCCGCGCAGGCGATCAGGCGCGCGCCCGCCAGTTGCTCAGTCAGGCAGTGCAACTCGACCCCCAGAATGAACGCGGCTGGCTGTGGCTTTCTGGCGCGCTACCCGATGCAGCGCAGCGCCGCTACTGCCTCGAACGGGTTCTGACGATCAATCCGCAGAACGAGGTCGCGCAGCGTGGTCTGGCGA
>DAOTWI010000824.1:0-1791 GCA_034436075.1 Roseiflexus sp. | reverse complement strand
CCCGTTCTGACGGCGGATCAGGCGGCGGCAGCCATTGTGCGCGGCATTGAACGCGGCAGGCGCGAGATCGTGCTGCCGGGCATGCTGCGCCTGCTCTACGCCGCTCATGCCGTTGCTCCGGGGCTGGTGCGGTATCTGACGATCCTGACCGGCGCTCGCCCGGGGAGATGACCGTCACCCCCGGCAGATGCCGCACACATCGGTGGATGCAGGGGATGCCGGTGCGTCCTGAGTCGCTGTGCCAACTCTTCCTCGTGACGGTCATCGCACCCTGGCGCTCGCCGATTCAGGTGACGGTCACGTCTGCCCAATCGCCAGCAACGTTGGCAGCGCCGGGAGCGCTGACGGCGCTCGTCCCTCCTGCACCTCATGTGACCGTCACCTTGCTGCGCGCCAGCAACGTTGGCAGCGCCGGGAGCGCTGACGGCGCTCGTCCCTCCTGCACCGCCTCATGTCGCCTTGCTACCCTGGTCATCGCACCCTGGCGCTCGCCGATTCAGGTGACGGTCATCGCACCCTGGCATCTCAACGTTCCGTTAACGAATACGATCTTCATGGCGTAAGGTCACAACCAGGATTGGCGTGAACATGATGTATACTAGCGATTGGATGTGCGCCCGACATGCCGGCGCACCCACGAATGAGAGACAGAAAGGGGAGTAGTATGGCTCGAATCGCAATTCATGGATTCGGTCGTATCGGTCGCTCACTGCTGAGGGTCGCTCTGAAGGACAATCTCTGGACTCCCGTCTCCATCTCCGACATCCGCGATGTGCCGACGTTTGCTGCACTGTTTGAAGTGGACTCGAACTACGGTCGCTGGCACGAAGAGGTTGTCGCTGGCAACAACAAGTTCATCATCGGCGGACGTGAGATTCCGTACTTCAACTCGCTGAACGAATTGCCCGACTGGGCTGCGCTAGGGGTCGATCTGGTCGTTGACTGCACCGGTCGCGCGACGGTGCGCAATGTCGCTCAGCAACATCTGGATCGTGGCGCGAAGCGCGTGCTTGTCAGCGCGCCGAGCAAGTCGTTGCAGGACTGCGACGCGGTGCTGTTGGGGGGCATCAATCTCGATACCTTCGATCCCGAGAAGCACAAGATCGTGAGCATGGCCAGCTGCACCACCAATGCGCTGGCGCCGGTCGTCAAAGTGGTGCTGGAGAACTTTGGCATCTACCACGGTCTGTTCTCAACCGTCCACGCCTATACCAACACCCAATCGCTCACCGATCAGCCAATGAAGGATCGCCGCGACTCGTGGGCGGCGACCGAGAACATCATTCCCTCGTCGTCGGGCGCGGCGCGCGCGTTGCAGTTCATCTGGAAGGACCTGAAGATCACCGGTAAGGCGTACCGGGTTCCGACACGCACCGGCAGTATCGCCGAGTTGAACCTGGTGACCGAGAAACCAGTCACCGTCCAGTCGGTCAATGACGCCTTCCGCAAGGCGGCATCCGAGCCACCGCTCAAAGGAATCATGGGGGTGCTCGAAGACGAATGGGCATCGTCGCGCATCGTCGGCGACCCGCATTCCTCGATTGTCGATCTGCCGCTGACCCAGGTGATGGGCGATACCTTCCTGTCAGTCGCTGCGTGGTACGACAATGAGATGGGGTATGCAACGCGCCTCGCCGAAGTCGCCGCGCGCATCGCAGTCTAATCTCTAAAGCCGGTTGCACATCAGCGGTCATATGCCGGGCGTCCGGTGTATGGCCGCTGTCTGTGTTTCGGGTGAGGGGTGAGAGGCAAGAGGGGTGAGGCAAGAGACGGCAGGGGAAAAAGGTAGGG
>DAOTWI010000823.1:0-5061 GCA_034436075.1 Roseiflexus sp. | reverse complement strand
GTGGGCTGGGTGGTCGTCGCTTGCCCGCCGCAGGCGGTCAGCGCCAGCAGCGCCACCGCCGCGATCGTGTGTTTGATAGAGAACCGGACCATGCGCCTGCCTCACTCTCTTTGAGACGCATCACAAGAAACCTACGACGCGCTGGCTTCCGCCGCGCGGGTGTGGGCGTCACGTTCGTTTGCAACCCGATCAATGGCGTGCCGGGTTGACTCGGACTCTGCCAGCACTGTGTGAAACTCCTGCCGGTCGAGCACGGCGACTTCGCAACCAGTGGCGAAACTGGCGCGGACACTGGCAGTGCGGCGCCCTTCGCGCAACAGACCGATCTCACCAAAATAGGCGCCGCTGCTCAGGTGGTTGACGATGATTTCGCCGCCGTCGGGATGCTCGATGAAGACCTCAACTTCGCCTTTGGTAATGATGTAGAAGTTGTCGGCGGTCCCGCCCTGTTCGAGAATGATGGCGCCGGGGGCGTAGGCGTGGATCTCGGCGTGACGCATCACCCATCCCAGTTGGTCGAGCGTCAGGGTGGAAAGCGCCTGCGCCACATACTCATTGACGATCCGTCCGTCGGCAATAATCACCGCCCGGCTGACCCGCCGCGCCATGTCGCTGTCGTGCGTGACCATCAGAATGGTTTTGCCCTGATCGACCAGACTCTCGAACAGCGCAAACACTTGCTGCGCCGTTTTTGAGTCGAGGTTGCCGGTTGGTTCGTCCGCCAGAATGATCGGCGGGTCGTTGGCGAGGGCGCGGGCAATGGCGACGCGCTGCTGCTGTCCGCCGGAAATGGCGGCGGGCAGTTTGTGCGCCTGATCCGCCATGCCGACCTGATCGAGCAGCATCATCGCCCGTTCGCGCCGTTCGCGCGGCGTGAACATGTTGCAGAAGTCCATCGGCAGCATCACGTTTTCGATCAGCGAGAGCGCCGGAAGCAACTGGAAAAATTGAAACACGATGCCGACATGACGACCGCGCCAGACCGCCATTTCGCTTTCGTTCAGAGTATGCACAGCAGTATCGCCAATGAACACCTCGCCCGACGTTGGCCGGTCGATGCCGGAGATCATGTTCATAAGCGTGGTTTTGCCGCTACCCGATTTGCCAATAATCGCCACAAACTCCCCGCGATCGACATTGATGGTGATGTTGTCGAGTGCGGTGAAAGGTCCTGCCGCTGTCTCGAAGATTTTGGTGACGTTGCGCAGTTCGATGAGGGTTGTGTTACCGTTACGGTATGCGCCGTCCGCATGTACGGCAACAGGTGCTGTTTTACGCTGGAACCAGCCTTTGAACACAATGCGCTCCTTCCATCCTTATGCAGCCATTGTGCCACGCCTGCTGAGACCCCCTCTGCCTTGTTCGACGCAGAAGGGCGCAAATTGTTGCGAGTTTTCGCATTTCCGGCAACAGTATAGTGCCGATCGATGGCGTTCAACAGAGACGAACGGAGGATCGCAGGGGTAAATTGTGATGGCCGGGCATCAGTCGAAGGTGGTATGCCGTTTGGGAGGGGGTGAAGGTTGAAGCATTACGCCTGCCCAAGCGCTGCACGGCGCAGCAGGGCATGTTCTGCGCCAGCCGCCGCGATCAGGGTGCGGCGTACTCTCCCCGGCACGCGCACAAATAGACGTAGCATGGTGCGCGCCAGTTCCGCCGTGCTCAGCGTATCCGACAGATACCCCATCCACTCGCGGCGCGGCAGGCTGAAGAACGCTGCAAAGAACTCCTGGATTGTCGCACTGTCGCAGCGCATCAGGCTTGCCAGCCCAAACAGGTACAACTGCCGCCGTCGCACACGCCCAGGGGACCAGAGCGCCTGCCATCCGGCATGCGCCGCGCTGTGCGGAGTGGCGCCCGCTGCACCGAGCGCCTGTGCAATCGCCTGCGCCACCTCAGGAGCGCGCCGCAGCGCCTTGCCGACCATGTAGCCCGACGGCGGATGCACCATGCTCGCCGCGCCGCCAAATCCCATCAGCGGTTGGTCGAGATACGGCAGCGGGTTGTTCATTGGGAAGAGGCAGCGCTCGATATGAACCATCTGCCGCACCGCCGCGCCGCTAGCATCCAGCCGGCGACGCAGCCGCCGTTCGAGGGTCGAAAGTGGCACGCCCGGAACGTGCGCCAGCGACGTTTCCTCTACAAAAAACTGCCCACCACCCAGATCCATGGCATACAGGAACGTCGGCAGCTCGTGCGGTTCTTCGGGCGTCAGGTGACCGGTGCGATAATCCATCAGCACCATTTGACCGGGTTGCACCGGCGGAGCGGAGAACTCGCCGACAATGCCATACGCTGCCTGGCGCGCCACCTGCGATGCCGTTGGACGGCGGAGCAGCGCCGGTGAATGCCCGCTGGCATCCACCACCAACCGCGCCGCAAACACCCGCCCGTCGCGCGTTGTCACCAGCGAGTGCGACGCCCGATGCTCGATGGCAGCGGCGATCCCGGTATGCCAGACGGCGCCGTGGCGATCGGCGCGTTCGAGAAGATACTGCTGCAACCGCTGGTTGTCGAACAGCCCATATTCGCGGTGGAGCGGGATTGTCCGCCGCCCGGTATGCACCACGACATCCGACCAGCAATAGCCTAGCGTAGCGCGCAATTCCGGCGCCGGCAATTCATCGAGCCAGACGCCATACGTGTTCTGCCATGGCTTTGCCGGCAGCGCCGCCCCCAGCCCTGCGACGCGCAGACCGGTTTCGCTCAACGCCGCTGCGATTGCCAGCCCGGTCGGACCGGCGCCCACCACCAGCACATCATCCACGGTCAAATCAGGAAATTCCCCTCTTTGTAGATCAATCGCCCGTCGGCGTACGCCTCGCCCTGGCGCATATCGCAGATCATATCCCAGTGGAGCGCCGACATATTCTGTGAGCCAGTCTCCGGGTAGCCCGCGCCAAGCGCCAGGTGAACCGTGCCGCCAATTTTTTCATCGAACAGGATATTGCGACTGAAGCGCGTAATGTCGTAATTCGTTCCGAAGGCGACCTCGCCCAACCGCCGCGCGCCTTCGTCCATGTCGAGCAGCGAGTGGAGCAGGTCTTCGCCCTTTGCTGCTGTCGCCTTCACAACTTTACCGTCCTCGAACCACAAACGGATGTCTTCGACCTCGCGCCCCGCGTAGATCGCCGGGAAGGTGTAGCGGATATGCCCCTGGGTCGCCGTTTCGTCGCAACTGGAGAAGACCTCGCCATCAGGGAAGTTCCGGTCGCCGGCGCAGTTGATCCAGGTGCGGCCGGCGACGCGGTAGGTCAAGTCGGTATCCGGCGCAACCAGGCGAATGACGTTGCATGTGTTCAGGAAGTCGGCGATCCGCTGTTGTTCTGCGAGCGTCTTGCGCCATTCGGCGACCGGGTCGTCATAGTGCAGTTTGCAGGCGCGATAGACAAACTCCTCGAAATCGCTCAACGACATATCGGCGTCCTGCGCGGCGGCATTGGTCGGGAAGAGCGTCACGCACCAGTTGAGCGTTCCTTCAGCAGAGCGCTGCATCACACGCTTCTGGAGATCGCTCACCGCCTGGCGACGCAGCGCAACCCTGTGCGGGTCGACTCCCGAAAGCGCGCGGGTATTCTCGCTCGCCATTATCCGAACGGTAGCATTGATTTCCTCGATTTCCTGGCGCATCATCGGCGAGACATATCCGATCTGCGCATCGGAACCGTGGCGCAAGAGCAGTTCCTCTGTTTCTTCGAGAGTCATCGCCAGGTATGGGTTCGCGCCCGCCAGCAACGCTTCTTTGTACAACGCACGCATCAGCGGCGCAGCGGCTGGCGGGGCAATGATGCGGAACAGGTCGCCGGGCTTGAGCGCCAGCGAATAGCGCACCAGCACCTGCGCCATTTTCTCGACACGCGGATCAGCCATTGAAATCGCCTTTCATTGTCACAATCTCGAAGAGCGCCGCACGCAGCGCTTCCGTATCATACCGGATCGTATCCTGTTTGTTCCACAATGTGCGCCGGGGTCCCACTTCCCTGGTCAGGTCGCGCACCAGCGGCGTCGCGCCGAGCGCGCGAATGGCGGCAATGTCGCCATCGTCGGGGCGCAGCAAGTGCAATCCTTCTTCCGCATACGAACGAATTGCCGCCGGATCGGGGTCGCTGGCATTGATCAGCGCCGCATCAAGCACGCCCGGACCCAGCGCCTCGACGACCCGTTGCACGTGATCGATGCAACGGTACCCATCCGTCTGTCCCGGTTGCGTGGTCGAGTTGCAGATATACGCCACCGTTCCGCGGCATTCAGCAAGCGCCTCCGCCACGCCAGCGAACTGCACACAGGCGAGCGTGGATGTCCAGAGGCTCCCCGGACCGAGCGTCACCAGATCGGCGTTGCGAATTGCATCGAGCGCCGGGGGATAGGCAGCCGCCGGTTCACGGAGGAAAAGCCGCGCAATCGGAGGCTTGCCCGGCGCGCGCACCTCGAACTCCCCTTCGACCTGTGCACCATCGACGAGTTCGGCGCACAGCGTGGCATCGGCGACGCTCACCGGCAACACCCGCACCGACGTTGCGGCAAGGTGCGCTGTGTGTTCAACAGCCGCCGCAAAATCACCGGTGACACGGGTCAGCGCCGCAATCATCAGATTGCCGAACGCCATTCCTTCCAATGCAGGAATCCCGGCGCCATCAAAGCGATGGTTCAGCGCCTCCGCCATCAACCGGTCGTCGGCGAACGCCGCGATGGTTGCACGCAGGTCGCCGGGAGCGGGCATATTGCCGATCTGTCGCGCCAGCCCGGTCGAGCGACCGGTATCGGTCACCGCAATCACCGCCGTGCGCGACGCAGCAAACGGCGCAATGGCGTGCAACACATGGGTTGCACCGCCGCCGCCGCCAATGGCGACCACGTGGATATACCGCTCGTGGGGTTGGCGATCCATCGGCGAGACCTGATCCAGTCCAGGTCAGATTACACGAACGCGGAAATGAGACACACCAGGTATTATACCAGTTTCGAGGGAGGGTTGAGGCGAGAGGCGAGAGGCGAGAGGCGAGAGGCAAGAGGCGAGAGGCAAGAGGCGAGAGGCAAGAGGCGAGAGGCAAGAGGCAAGAG